>JAFTQV010000058.1 GCA_017462605.1 Clostridia bacterium
CCATAGATTTTAAGGGCATTATCATATTTGCCATATTGATATTGATCAGCATCGTAGCGAAGCTTACATTCAAGAAAAAACCAACTCCGATACTGATGATCATCATATCGGCGGGGCTCGGAATGCTGATGTATTCATTATTATAAAAGTCTTGATAAACAAATTCCAATTTATCAAATTAAAACAGGCGTAAATCCTTATAGGTAAATGCACCTATACTGCTAAAATTTGCCCCCACCTAAAAATGGTATCAAAATTTTAGATTACTCAAAAATAAAAGAGGGACTCTTCACGAGCCCCTCTTTTATTTGGTGCTGAAGAACGCTTTAATTTGTTTTTTATAAACTATTGATTTATTTATTAACGTATGCTAAAATAATTATATTAGCAAAAGGAGATAAAAAAATGAAAAAACTCTTAAAATTATTAGCGGTCGCGTTGTGTATATGCATCGTAGCTTTTATGCTTTCGGGATGCGAATACGTTGAAGACTTGCTTTTAGGAATGAATTCGGGAAATCAAGGTAACGAGACGGAGACCGTTGAACCGGGAGACGGAAGCTCCGAGAACTTAATAGGTAATAATTCGCAAAACAAAAATGAAGCTACCGAGGACACCAAGGGAGAAGATGATACCGAGGACACCAAGGGAGAAGACGATACCGAGGAAGAACCGGCTCCGCCTGCAAGCAATGACGGATCGTCGAGTCAAGGCTCCGGATCTAGCGAAGGCTCGGTAGGCGGCGAGTCAGTACCGCCTGTGCCTCAATATTATACAATTACATACGTATACGGCAACGGTGAGGATGATAAGACCGTTGAATATAAAGCAGACGAGATCAGCAAACCGAATGACCCCGAGAGAAGGAACTACATATTCCTCGGCTGGTGCAAGGATTCCGAGCTTAGCTCTTATTTTGATTTTGATTCAACTTTGACTCAGAATATAAAGCTTTATGCAAGCTGGATCTGTGATTACCAAGCGCTTACCGAGAGAGTGAGCCGCGAGGCGATGAAGTTTAACGTAAAGATAGTTGCTGACTTTTACATAATCGGTAGCAATACCATATCGTCTATGCAGGGAAGCGGCGCGATATATTATCTTGATGAGAATGGATATTATTACGTCCTGACCAATAATCACGTTGCCGATATTTCGGAAAAGTACTATAAAACAGAATACATAGTTTACGATATGTATGGCAACGAATATGCGGGCGAGCTTATTGCCAATGATGCAAGCTATGACCTCGCTGTACTTCGCTTTAAGAAAAGCGATAAAGTTACTCTTGCCACCGCAAGCATAAGGCTGGGAGAGCATGAAGAAGAAGCCTTAACGGTTTCTCTCGGAGCGCCGAGATCTCAGTTTAATAATCTTTCCTTTGGAAAGGTGCTGAAGCACGATATCGTGAATATGGGCGCGTCATCCGATCCAACGAGTCAGATAACCTTCACCGTTATATGGCATAATTCCTACGTGGATCACGGCTCATCAGGCGGAGCGCTTATAAACGAAGACCTCGAGATCGTTGGTATTAATTACGCCGCTGCGACAGACAACGAGGGAGACTTCAGCTGCGGATTTGCGGTAGATAGCCTGAAAATCAAGGAATTTCTCGATGCAAACCTTCTTAGTTATACCGCTCTTGGCGGCGAGGTGGAAAATGATACGGTAGAGGGAAGCGGAGCAGAAACTCCTGCTCCTGAGACGCCCGAAAGCTCTGAGAATAATGGCTCCACGGGAGAAACTGATTTATAAAATAGTAAATGCAACAAAACCGCGGATTGTTTTTCTGCGGTTTTTGTTCTATAATAAAACGTAAGCAGATGAGACCCAAAACTGAGGAGATAATAATGACTTATCCGCAAAAAAGCGAACGCTATATAAAATACGCCGAAATACTGCTTTCAAATGGTTTTTCGGAAGCTAAAAAAAGTAAGGGCCATTTTTTTCGCCAAGCTACAGAGCAAACGGCATTTATTGTTAATTTGGGGGATGATGAGGAAGGCAGTATTACCATATTATATGGCTTTACATCGACTGCATGCATGATCGGTTATGAAGAATGGTTTGAAAATCATGGCTCCGATATAGTTTATTGCCAAGTTCGAAATATACTTTTTATTTGGGATGAAGAGAGTGAATTCAACGCTCAAACGAAGATTTCAGATTTTTATGCGAAATACAAAACTCATTCTAAGGAAGAGATTATTAGTGTAAAAAAGGAAAGAGATAAAGAATTTTTATCTCACTTCAAACGCGCTTTTAAACCTCTTGGGTTCAAGAAAAAAGGAAAAAAGTGGACAAGGATATTGGAGAATGGAAGTGCTCTTACACTTGATGCTCAAAAATCGGCATTTTCAGATCAGTACTATTTCAACATTACCATACACGAGGCATCGGATTTTTACGCAATACAGTTTTACGAACGAGTTGTAATGAATGGCAGCAATTTATATAATTGGCAGTTAATGACCGATGAGCAAATTGACAATTTGATTAAACACATCTTAAAGAACTATATTGAACCTAACATGAGATAAAATAATCGTACAATTTCAAATATACTATTGACAAAATCTGAAAACAGTGGTAAAATACATTTGAACATTTGAACAATTGTTCAAATGTTCAAATGTTAAGAATGAAAAATGCGTGACTTAGGGAGTATTAATCTCGGTCTCGACACTATATAATTAAAGGAGGAAAAAATGCCAAAAAAGCTTGTAGCCGATGTTGAAGTAAAGCAGGAAAGAATAGCGATGCCCGATGAGGATGAGATCCTCGACCTTGCTGATTTCTTCAAGATATTTTCGGATAGCACGAGGATGAAGATCCTGCTTGCGATAGACGAAAGCGCGCTTTGCGTTTCCGAGATATCCGAGGTCTTGGGAATAAGCGTGTCGTGCGTATCTCACCAGCTTAAGGTTCTTAAGACATCAAATCTTATCAAGTCCGAAAGACGAGGAAAAAATGTTTATTATACTCTTGCGGATTGCCACGTAAGAGATATCATAAGAATGGCTCTCGAGCATATCGAGGAATAAAGAGAAATATCGAAAAAAGGAGACAAAAATGAAATATAAGTTTACAATAACAGGCTTAGATTGCCCAAACTGCGCAGCAAAGCTTGCTGATATCATGTCAAAAATTGAAGGCGTGGATAGCGCAAAAATCAACTTCCTTACAGAGAAGCTCACGGTAGAATCCGCCCTCGAAGAATCTGCTATTATGCCGCTGCTTTCTTCTTCTGCTGCTAAGTTTGATAAGGGCGTTAAAGTAGGAAAATGAAGCTCTTATTCAAATTTCTGATAAGCGATCCCGGTAGGCTTATTCTCGGCGGCACGCTTTTTATAGCCGCGATTATTCTTGACGTACTCACTCTTCCGATAGCTGCATTTGCGCTTTACGTTTCAGCGCTCATAGTATCGGGTGCCAAGGTCTTTTACGAGGCTGTGCTTGGACTTATCAGGCGCGATCTTCTTGATGAAAAATTCCTGATGTCGATAGCATCGATCGGCGCTATGATAATCAAGGAAGCCCGCGAGGGAGTTGCCGTTATGCTTTTCTATCTTCTCGGAGAAATGTTTGAGCATATGGCGGTCAGAAAGTCAAGAAATAAGATAAGATCGCTTATAAATATCTGCCCCGATGAGGCTACGGTCATAAGAGACGGCGAGGAAATAACCCTCGATGCCGATGAGGTTCTGGTTTCCGATACTCTGATCGTCAGAGCAGGCGAGCGCTTGTGCTGTGATGCGAAAGTTCTTTCGGGAAGCGCTGACGTTGATACCTCGTCGCTTACGGGCGAATCCTTGCCAAGGGCGTGTACAGTTGGCGATAGGCTTGATAGCGGAGTCATCATACTGAACGGAGTATTGACCCTTGAGGTCCTTCGCGCGGCAGACGATTCCGGCGCGGCCCGTATAATCCATATGGTAGAGGAAGCGACCGAAAGAAAAGCTAAAGAAGAGAACTTCATTACCTCTTTCTCTAAAATATATACACCAATCGTTGTCGCGCTTGCTGTGCTTATTGCAATAATTCCGCCGATATTCCGCATTATGAGCTGGAATGACTCGGTTTACAGAGCATTGATATTCTTAGTAGTATCATGCCCCTGCGCTCTTGTTATATCCGTGCCAATGGCGTTCTTCGGCGGCATCGGAACATCTGCTTCAAGAGGTATACTCTTCAAGGGAGCAAGCTCCTTTGCACCGGTCTCAAAGGTCGAAACGGTTGCTTTTGATAAGACGGGAACTCTCACAAACGGGGAGTTCGAAATAAAAGGAACCGTATGCGCAGCGCTCTCCAAGGAAGAGCTTATTGATCTTATGGCGAGCGTTGAGCGCGGATCAAATCACCCTATTGCCGAAGCCTTCAGAAGGGCTTGCCCAAGCTCACCTCTCGCAGATGACGTCAAAGAAATATCGGGAATGGGGGCTGTCGGTTATGTCAAAGGCGCTCGTGTTGCAGTAGGTAACGCAAGGCTTATGGAAAGAGAAAACGCGCGAATACCCGATGAAATTAAGAATAGCGGCGAGAACCTTGTTTTTGCGGCAAAGGATTCCATATTTATCGGAGCTGTCATAATATCGGATACTATGAAGCCCGAAGCGCCCTTGGCGATAAAGGCGCTCGCTCAGCTCGGCGCGAAAAGACTTCTCGTTCTCTCGGGGGATAAGAAGGCGAGAGCAGAGGAGCTTAGCAAAAAGGTTGGAATAAAGGAAGTTCACGCACAGCTTCTTCCCGAAGACAAGTATAAAAAGCTGGGAGAAATAATTGAAGAGACCGGCGGAAGCACAATGTACGTTGGCGACGGTATCAACGATGCTCCCGCGCTGACTCTTGCGGACGTCGGCGTAGCTATGGGAAGCGTCGGAAGCGATAGCGCGATCGAGTCTGCCGACCTCGTCATAGTATCGGACGATCTTTCGAGGATACCCGAGGCGATCAGAATATCAAGAAAGACCGTTTCTATAGCGAAGCAAAATATAGTTTTTGCGCTCGGAGTGAAGATAGCAATAATGATCCTCGGAGCATTCGGAATTGCAAATATGTGGCTTGCGGTATTTGCGGACGTCGGCGTTGCCGTGCTTGCAATACTGAACTCTATGAGAACGCTCGTTGCCTCGGCGCTTAAGAAAAAATGAGATACTATATGTTCAATAAACCGAAGGGATGCATAACGGCATGCAGCGATCCGAGGCATAAGACCGTTATGGAATATATTCCACCCGCGGAGCGGCAAGGGCTTTTTCCCGTGGGAAGGCTAGATAAGGATACCGAGGGCTTACTTATCCTGACGGATGACGGAGCATTTTCCAATACGGTTTCTTCTCCGTCAAGCAAAAAGACCAAGACCTATCGCCTGTATGCCGAAGGGGAGTATTCTCCCGAAAAGCTTAATATGCTTGAAGCAGGCGTTATGATGAAGGGCGAAGGAGTAAGTGCGCCTTCCCTGGCAAAGTATCTTGGCGAATACCGCCTTTCCGATATAGTATCCCTTTTTCCCGAGCAAAGAAGCAGAATACTTCACACAAAGCTTGGAAATAAAAAGATACATTACGTGGAAATAACGGTTACCGAAGGTAAAAAGCATCAGATAAAAAAGATGATGCTCGCGGTTGGAATGAAGGTCGTTTACCTTGAAAGAGTAGCAATATCGGGCGTTTTGCTTGATGCGTCGCTTGAAA
The DNA here is from genome assembly GCA_017462605.1 of Clostridia bacterium. Lineage (GTDB taxonomy): Bacteria > Bacillota > Clostridia > Oscillospirales > CAG-272 > UBA1740. The sequence goes on from JAFTQV010000058.1 coordinate 5,697, forward strand.
GAGGCGCCTATCGCCCGCTTGCCGATGAAGAGCTAAGATCTATATTAAATCAATAAAAAATCAGACTGCGAGATAGATTCCCAAGCAGTCTGATTTTTTTATGGGGTGTAATATTTGCGCGCCTTGGCAAATATTACACCCCTTTTATCAGTATTCGCCTTTTCCGCCTCTGTCCTTCATACGTCTCTCAATCATTCTGTCCGCATCGCGCTTCGCAATATCGTCGCGCTTATCATAGAGCTTTTTACCCTTGCAAAGACCGAGCGAAAGCTTAACGTACGAGCCCTTGAAATAAAGAGAAAGAGGTACGAGAGTGTAGCCTTCTCTGGAGACGAGACCCGAAAGCCTCATTATCTCACGCTTATGCATGAGAAGCTTTTTCGGGCGGAGCGGGTCCTTATTAAAAATATTACCCTGCTCGTAGGGGCTTATATGTACGCCGAGAGCAAAAAGCTCTCCTTTATCGATCTCGCAATAGGAGTCCTTGAGATTGACGCCGCCGGCACGAAGAGACTTAACTTCTGTTCCGAAAAGCTCAATACCCGCCTCGAAGCTCTCAATGACGAAATAATCGTGGCGCGCTTTTCTGTTGTCAGCGATCGTTTTTACTGATTTTTTGTCGCTCATACGGCATCCTCCTTTGTTTTTTCATATTTTACCATAAAAATCAAAAGAAATCAACCGCTTTGATAAAAGATTTATCGACTTCGTTTAAAAAAGTATGAAGTCAGCTCGAGGAGCTTGAATTTAACGGTATAACCGCTATCGCTGATTAAGCTGTTTTCTTCCTTTGAATAGCCGCCGCGCTCATCGGTCGCAACGTCAAGGCAGAGCGGCGGATACATAACACACCACCAGTTCTGACCCGATCCATTGCCGAGAAGGATCTTTAGAGAAAGGTATTTTCCCGAGGGGAGAGTGAAGTCCGCATACTCCCGAGTGCCGTACCATTCCCAGCAAAGCTCGGCTTTCGCCGCGTAATCCGCGCCATGCTCCGATATCCATAAATTGCAGTCGCGCTCAATATCCTCAATATGCATAGAAATAAGAGCCTTTGCATCATCCGCCGAGCCTGCCGGGCTTAGCATATCCGAGTATTTTTCAAGGATCTTATCTCTTATAAAAAGCTTAAGCTCCTGATCCTCGCGGCTATCGCTCTCGGCGAGGATATGTAGACGGACGGTATCATCATATATAGCAGAGTCAGCCTCGGTAGGTAAAACCGCTATAAGCATAACGGATAAAAGCAAGCAAAATGTCGGTAAAAGTATTTTTTTCATATATTATCTCCTTTCGATGATACAATTATTGACAAAATCAAAAAAATTATTCAATACCGCAGAAATAAAGCAAATTTTCTTTGAAAAGTCATATATTTGAATTGAAAAGAGGTGGTAATTATGAACGGTGTAAAAAGGATCGCCGTAGCAGGGCTCGGAAATCTCGGGAAGAGTGTCTTGCGCGGGGCGAAAAGGTTTTCCGATCTTGAAATATCCTATGCTTTTTCGAGAAGAGTAAATGGAATATCAAAGGAAGGCGATATATATAAGCTCCCATTCGACCGAATAAATAAATATAAGGATGAGATCGATTGCCTTATACTCTGTTTTGGCAGCTCCGAGCTTTCGGAAATGGGTCCGAGGCTTGCCGCAAATTTCAATACCGTTGATAGCTTTGATACCCACTCCGCCATTCCCGATTACTTAATAAAAATGAAGGAAGCCGCGCGCGAGTCTCGCTGTACCTCGGTGATCTCTTCGGGATGGGATCCGGGGCTTATGTCGCTTGCAAGGCTTTATTTCGGCGCATTTATGCCGTACGCATCGGTCGGAACGCTATGGGGCCCCGGAGTCAGCCAAGGTCATAGCGAGGTCATAAGAAGAATACCCGGAGTTAAAAAAGCGGTTCAGTATACCGTCCCGAAGGAAAGCGCCGAAGAAGCTTTGCGAGAATCGAAGCCCATTTCCTCAAGAGCCGCGCATAAAAGGAAATGCTACGTTGTTGCCGAAGAGGGAAGAGAAGCTGAAATAGCAGAGGCGATCAGAGGAAATGAACGTTATTTCAAGGGCTATGAGGTTGAGATCAGCTTTATCACGAATGAAGAGTTTGAAAAAGAGCATTCACACCTGCCTCACGCAGGGAAGGTAATAGCCTCGGGCAAGACCGAGGGCGGAGATCAGAGCGCCGAGCTGAGGCTTGCGCTTAAGTCCAATCCCGACTTCACAGCGCATATCCTGCTTGCCACAGCGCGTGCCGCCGTCAGGCTTAATGAGGAAGGCTCGTACGGAGCTTTCACACCCTTTGATATTCCGCCGCGATATTTTTTTCAAAGCTCGCCAACTATTCTATTATAAAATCCACGCAAAAAAGCTGTCTCAAATGTAAGCATTCAAGACAGCTTTTTTGTATAAAAATGAAGCTTAAGCTTTGTTAGCCGAGCCGAAAAGCTCGATCTTCTCGCGAACGGTAGCCTTGATCGCCTCAACGCCGGGAGCGAGAAGCTTTCTCGGGTCAAATCCCTTTCCAACGAGATCCTTGCCCTCTTCAACGTAGGTACGGGTAGCAGCCGCAAACGCAAGCTGGCACTCGGTATTAACGTTGATCTTGGAAACTCCAAGCGAGATAGCTTTCTTGATCATATCAGCGGGAATACCTGTTCCGCCATGGAGAACGAGAGGCATAGCCTCGCCAACCTCAGCGCTGATCTTTTCAAGAACGTCAAAGCGAAGACCTGCCCAGTTTTCGGGATACTTACCGTGAATATTGCCGATACCTGCAGCAAGCATGGTAACGCCGAGATCTGCGATCATCTTGCACTCCTTAGGATCTGCAACCTCTCCGCCGCCAACAACGCCGTCCTCTTCGCCGCCGATAGCGCCAACCTCAGCCTCAAGGGAAATACCCTTGGAATTGCAGACCTCAACAAGCTCGCGGGTCTTAGCAAGGTTTTCATCGATGGGGTAGTGAGAACCGTCAAACATAATGGAAGAGAAGCCTGCGTTGATGCACTTGTAAGCGCCCTCGTATGAACCGTGGTCAAGGTGAAGAGCAACGGGAACGGTGATACCGAGACCCTCGATCATACCCTCAACCATACCAACGATGGTCTTATAGCCGCACATATACTTGCCCGCGCCCTCGGAAACGCCGAGAATAACGGGAGACTTCATCTCCTCTGCGGTGAGAAGGATAGCCTTAGCCCACTCAAGGTTATTGATATTGAACTGACCTACTGCATAGTGGCCTGCTCTTGCTTTGGTGAGCATCTCTTTAGCTGAAACTAACATTTCAAAACTCCTTTAAAATTATTTTCTTTTGGTATTATACATCATTCCGCGGAAAAAAGCAATATAAAAAGGCGAAAAAAACAAAAAATAAGTGCCAATATAGAAAAGTCGATAGAAAAAACGCAAAAAGCCTTGAATTTTTTTTCGGATTGTTATATAATTAACCTATTAAATTATATATGCGAATATGAAGGAGACAAAACAATGATCGATATAAGGTTTTTAAGAGAAAATCCGGACGTTGTCCGTGAAAATATCAAAAAGAAGTTTCAGGATTCTAAGCTTCCCTTGGTAGACGAGGTAATAGCGCTTGACGAGGAGCTGAGAGCTTCCAAGAAAAAGGCGGACGATCTCAGAGCAAATAGAAATAAGGTATCTAAGTCCATAGGCGCGCTTATGGGTCAGAAGAAGTTCGAGGAAGCCGAGGAAGCAAAGAAGCTTGTTTCCCGCCAGGCAGACGAGCTTGCGGCTCTTGAAGCGAAGGAAGCCGAGCTTAATGAAAAGGTTCAGAAGATCATGATGACCATTCCGAACATCATTGATCCCACCGTACCGATCGGTAAGGACGATAGCGAGAACGTTGAGGTTGAAAGATACGGCGAGCCCGTCGTTCCCGATTTCGAGATCCCTTATCACACCGAGATAATGGAGAGATTCAACGGCATAGATCTCGATAGCGCGCGCCGCGTGGCAGGCAACGGTTTTTATTACCTTATGGGTGATATCGCAAGACTTCACTCCGCAGTTATTTCCTATGCGCGTGACTTTATGATCGACCGCGGCTTCACCTATTGCGTTCCCCCCTTTATGATCCGCTCAGGCGTTGTAACGGGAGTTATGTCCTTCGCTGAGATGGACGCTATGATGTATAAGATCGAGGGCGAGGACCTTTATCTTATCGGCACTTCCGAGCATTCCATGATAGGTAAGTTCATCGATCAGATAATCCCCGAGGCGAGCCTCCCCCAGACTCTTACCTCGTATTCCCCCTGCTTCCGTAAGGAGAAGGGCGCGCACGGAATTGAGGAAAGAGGCGTATATAGAATTCACCAGTTTGAAAAGCAGGAAATGATCGTCGTATGTAAGCCCGAGGATTCTGCCGCTTGGTTTGATAAGCTCTGGCAGAATACGGTTGATCTTTTCCGTACTCTTGATATCCCCGTAAGAACTCTTGAGTGCTGCTCGGGCGACCTTGCTGACCTTAAGGTCAAGTCTATCGACGTTGAGGCATGGTCTCCGAGGCAGAAGAAGTATTTCGAGGTGGGCTCATGCTCCAACCTCGGCGATGCTCAGGCAAGGCGTCTTAAGATCCGCTACAAGGCTCAGGACGGCAAGCCCACTCTCGCTCATACGCTCAATAATACCGTTGTCGCTCCCCCTCGTATGCTTATCGCATTCCTTGAGAATAACCTCAATGATGACGGAAGCGTAAATATCCCCGAGGCTCTCCGTCCTTATATGGGCGGTAAGGAAAAGCTCGTTCCCACCGTTTAAGATGGAAAAATACATCATAATAATCGCAGGTCCCTCGGGTGCGGGGAAGACCACCGTTGCAGATCTTCTGATCGAAAGGCTCGGCTATCTCGAGATGAGTCGCTCCGCAACCACAAGACCTAAGCGAGGAGACGGAAAGGATGCGGAGTACGTCTATCTCTCAAAGGAGGAGTTCATTCTCTCAAAGGAGAGAGGCGATATGCTTGAATCCACCGAATACGGAGGGAATTTTTACGGCACGCGCCGAAATGAGATAGAAGCTATCTTTGATAAGGGCAAAATACCGATCCTCGTGCTTGATTACAACGGCGTTCGCTCGCTTAAAGCCTCGCTTGATTATCCCGTCTTTGCCTTTTACGTCTATACCTCGCTCGCAGAGGCGAAGGCAAGGCTTCTTAAAAGAGATAAGGAGACCCCGCCTTCTGAAAAGAAGGCTTCGGTCCTTGAGTCGAGGCTTCGCCAGAACCGCGATGATTATACTGTCCTGAAATCGTTTTCCGATATCTTCGATTGCTACGTTGAAAATTACGATCTCGATGCTTGCCTTTGCGAGTTGACGGTTGCCTTAGATCTCTTAAAAAGCGGGGGATCTCCGATGTCTCTTTGCGAAAAAAACGCCTTGACCGATCGTTTTTTCGATGAAGCCAAAAATTTTTGTGACGAAAATTTTTGATAAGATTTGGTGAAAATGCACAAATGAAAAATACGGACTGTCCGCATTTATTGTGATGGCAGTCCTCTTTTATTTTTGTGTGAATTCAGCTTACAAAAGCTCTCCAAAAAGGCATCTTTGGCTCTCAAAAAAGCAAAAAATGAAAGAATTTCGCTCGCAATTTTTTCTTAGCTTTTTGCAAAGGTTCGCCCTTCTTGTTCGAAATCTTACTTTTGAATTTCAAAATCTTATTTTTAATAAGCAGTTTTCATAAAAGAGTTTTTATTTTTTTAGTAAGTAATTATATTGACTTTTTTCCTTAATTCTTGTAAAATTAACTTAGTAAAACATAAGGAGTCGGTAAATGAGAAATAGGTTACGATCCATTTTTATAATATTAGCTATCATCGTGCTGTCCGTATCGCTTGTAACGGTGATCGGAGCAGATAGCAAAGCGGTCGCAAGAGTGGGAAAAGCGGAGTATGATTCGCTGCCCGAAGCCTTTGCGGCAGCAAAAGAAGGCGAGATTGTTGTTCTTATAGATAACGCGACTCTGGATGAGCCTATCGTTATTAATAAAAGCGTCTCCTTAAATATGAATTCATATTCGCTTTTAGCCGAGTCCGAGAAATGCTTCGTCGTCAATTCCGATTCAGAGTTTTCTATCATAGGCGAAGGCGAGATCAATACGTACGGTTATCTTATTTATGCAACCGCCCCCGGTCAGACCACGACTATTGAATCAGACCCCGGAAGGCTTATCATAAATTCCGAGGATGAATTTGCATACGTTGGCGGCGGTGATCTCATCTTCCGCGGAGCTACTGTCAATGCCGAAAATAAATACAGCACCCACTCCATAGTCGTAGCAGGCTCGGGCAACCTTGACTTGCTTTATACGGAGATATTCCATAAGGCTGCGAGTGCGGTCAACGCATGTATAAGCATCGCGGATAGCGGAACGCTTTATATGAATTATTCCACGATCCTTTCGAATGCTACCTGCCTTATGCTTCGGGATGATGCGGCAGGCAAGCCCACTGAGGGCAGCTCGTACGGCGAGATATTTTTGGTAGAGAATTCGAAGATAATATCGAGGACCAACCGTAAGGATGCCGTAGCGATCGGCAGATCATCCGTTCCCAACGGAATAATGACCCTTCGCAATTCCTACGTTGAAGCGAGTTACCGACTTATCGAGCTTAAGCTGGATACGGTCTCGGAGAGCGAGCTTGTCACCCCTGAGAACAATATATCGAAGATCTATTGCTACGATACTATTCTTCATCACAATGGATTTACCAATGATAGTGTAACCGTCTCTAGGACGACTAACGTATATCTCTACGGAAATTCGGCTGTTACCACGGCAAGGACAGCGTCTGCCACCTCGAGCAATGATTATGCCCTCGTATTCACCGAAGGCACACGCCTCAGCACACTTTTGGTTGCCAGCCCGAGGATAAAGCTTTACGACGTAGCGGCGGCGAAGATATTCCTGCCGAGCGATCCCGAATGCACCCTTGGCTTTGCGTACGACCCCGTCGGCAATCAGAATGCGCCTTATAAGGTCGTAAAGAAGTCGGAAGCCTCGGCAGAGCTTCTTCTTCCCGTAACTCAACTTTATTTAAGCGATTTTATTTCAAGCAAAGAAAATAAGATACTCTCCGAAAGAGTAGACGGAACTTCGAAGGCGAATACCTCGCTCAGCGGATATTCGGGTAACCTTGCTTTTGCATCCGCCTTCTGGTGGAACTTTTCGGGATATCTCCTTGAAGGCAAGGGCGCATCCGAGCGAGACGGCGATCCCTATAATACCTGCTTCAAGTATTGCACTCCCGATGACTTCCAGATGCCTGCCGTTCCCTCATTCACATTTGGCTATTCGGGAACACTTGGCCGCGATCTTCTCGAAGTCGATGAAGATACGGGTAAGCACAAATATGAGGTCATAACCGCCGAGCTTGAATTCAGAACCGATACGGGTGCGTATAATCCCTTCAGGCTCTACCTTCAGTCAAGAAAAGATGAGAAAGGAAGCGGCTCGGATAACTCTGCGGCAAGTATCCTCGTTGGTAATGATGGAAGGATAAGCTACATAAAGAACGGCGCAAAAACCACCGCAACCAGCGTTTATGCTACCACGGACGGAACTTGGAATAGCGTCAAGGTAGTGATCTACCGCGATAAATACGGATCGGGAGACCAGGGCAAAGCCTTCTTCTACGTCAACGGCGAGCAGATCTTCTCCGATTGGGCGTATAATGCGGATAAAAACGAGACGGCGTATTTCTACGGCTTCAGGCTTGACGTAACAAAAAATAAAACAGGTGCAGGCTGGTCGATCTCGATTGATAACGTTATAATAAGGACCTATGCTTCCGCTTACTCAGGTATGAGTGAGGGCAAGGGAACTTACGCGTACGACAGTAAGTATTTCACAGACCACGAGCCGAATACCTATTCCTCTGCAGGCATTGCGGGAATTCTTTTCCCATCCTTTGAGGATGCGCTTGATAAGGCAGAGGAGCTTGGCGCGTGCGTTACTCTCTATGATGATATCACCTCGGATCATGAGCTGAAAAAGAATTGCAATATAAGAGCAAATGGACATAGTCTTAAGGTTAAGGATAGCTCTTATTCCTCTGAAACGGTATATGACTCGGAAGGTAAGCCTTATCTCTACACCTTTGATGAAAAGTATTCATCGATGAAGACGAACGTTGCATTTTACGTTGGTCCCATTGATAACCCCGATTATTTCGATTTAAATAATTATATAATTCTGAACGACATATCCGTCGGATCGGATTTCTCCGATAGCATACCCACCTTAAGCGGCTTGGCTGATGCGAAAACAGGTACAGTCACTTATCATAGCGGCTGGAAGGCAAGCTTCGCGGATAAGACCTTCGGTATGGAAGTCCCTGCCGTAACCTATGGTGAAGCGCAGTATATAAACGCATTCCTTGGCGGCATAGGCGTTTATTATCCCACCTTCAGCGAAGCAAAAGCCGCGGCTCTCGTTCTTGATGCAAGCGGAAAAGCTCAGGGCTTCCTTATAGAAGGGGAGAGCTTCAACTATGAAGGCTCCGCTTGGCAGACCTTTAAAGACGGAGAGACATTCGTGCTTCTCTCGGATATTGAAGCAGGCTCGAGCCTTACCCGTGAATTTAAAGACGGAACGTACAATATTGACTTAAACGGTCATAAAATGCTGTATAAGCATAACGGAACCTTCGCTAAGATCTCCGATAATGCTACTGTAAACGTATATTCATCTGCCCCGGGCGGCGTTCTTTTCGCGGCAGGCGTTAAGAATTCCGATTTTAGCGGAATAATGTTCTCAATGAGAAGCTCCGCGGGAGACGATCTTGAGGGCAACAGAACACCCGCTACCCCCTGCAATACCGCCCTTAATATAGGAAAGGTAGGAAATGCCGAGGGCGAGAATCTCACTCTTTCGGGCGATCTTATCATAGAAGCTCGTCAGGGAGATGCTTCAAGCTCCGTCACGGTAGACGGCTCTGATATCGTAAGAGCAGGCTCTTCCGCATCTGCGGCAATACTTTCAACCTATTATAACGGTAAGATAAATATCAAAAACCTGAATTTCTACGGTCTTAAGTCCTCGATATTCATCGGTAATAGATCGGAAGGCACGTTCTCAAGAGCAGAGGCTGTGATCGATAACGTTTATATCATTACCGATACCACCTCGGACGAAGCGGTAAAGAACCTTGTTGGACCCTCTTCTCAGGGCTTCAGATCCATTCTCTTCACAAATACCGTCTCCACGGCAAGATTCAACGATTGCTCGGGCGGTATCCGCTACGGAGAGGGATGCGCTTCTGTGAAGATCGCGGGCACGACCGCAAAGGGCACGTCGAGCTATATATATGACGCACCGATGATATTGCCCGAAATGGGAAGTGAAACCTACGTTAAGGTAGCGATACCTTCTCTTGACTCCTCTAATAATATAACCTTTGATAAGTATTTATACGTCTTTGCAAGCGGAAATGATGCAGCCACCTTCGATGATGCGTCTATGGTAAAGGTATTACCGCAGCTTTCGGCTAAGGTCATCAAGCCCGAGGATGCCGTGACGGCAACCTTCGTTGACTTAGAAGGCAACGTCCTTTCCGAGATCGATTATGCAGCGGGCTCTATAATACGCTCCTACCCGGAAGGCACGGTCATTCCCGATTTCGATGGAGAGATGATCAAAGCAACCTCTGAAAATCTTAAGTTTATGGAGACTTGGATAATAGAGGATATGACGATCGCTCCTAAGCCGTGGCAGTATTCAAGCGAGCTTAAAGCGGATCTTGAATATAGCTTTGGAGTAGGTCATTTCGGCGCGCAAAGCGCAAAAGTCTATTTCCCGATAGAGTATAAGCCGTATCTTAAGTCGGTAGGACCTATTGGCTTCGTTGATTATTTGTTAAGCGAGGCTGATACGGATAATGACGGTATAATGGATAAGCTTGTCCTTGAGCTGAACTACGCAGAGAGCAGAATTGAATCCATGGGTATTCCTTATTTCTTAACGTTCGAGGAAAAATATGCCGTCGCAACAATTAATCTTCCTCAGTTAGCATTTAAGTATGCGATAGGAAGTATCCTCTCCGATGAAAGCATTTCGGAAGAAGATAAGAAATATGCATACGCAATGGCAGAGTATACTCACGAATCTATGAAATATTTGGGTGAAGAGTATGACCTCAGCCAAGTATTGGAGACCTATTCCGAGTATAAGACCGAGAAGCCCGATACCATAGAAGGCGCGATCAGCGAGCTTAAGCTCGGCGAGGTCTTCGAGGGAGCAACAGTCTCTGTCAAGAACTCTCCTACCTTTATCTTTAATTTAAAGGAAGGCTTTTCGGGTGAGATCACTCTGAAGATCGGCGATAAGATTGAGACCTTCACCGTCTCCGAGACCGATAGCAGGGAAGTCTCGATCGCACCCAAAGGAGCGAAGGATTATTCGAAGGACGTTGAGATCACCGTCCTGGGTAAATTAAACGGCTCCGATATTTCCGCAACCTATAAATACAATCTCGCAACCTTTATTAACTACCACGTAGCAAATGCAAGTGATCAGTCGTCACCCTCAAGGGAAGAATCCGAAAAATGCCTTTCGATTCTTTTCGCCCTTTATAATTACGCGACTCTTGCATAGCCGCGCCCTCGCATTCGACCGCATACGCCCGTTGTCATTCTGAGCGGAGCGAAGCGAAGTCGAACTGCAAAGCGGCAACGAGCGTAAGCGAAGTTGGAATCTCGGGCGAGAATTTCATTTCCGCCGCTCGGCAAGTCACGCCGTCATTCTCGAGCGAAGAATCTTGCGTGGCAATAAGCAACCATATCATATGAGATAACGGGGTACCCCGTTATCTCTGCACACTGTGTGTGCAGAGATAGTCAAAAATTTTTCAAAGGAAGGCTCTTAAGCCAACCGATATTTCCTGTTTTATAATGCGGTAATACCGCTTGTAAATAAAAATTTTTTTAAAAAGGAGAAAAAATAAAATGAAGAAATTGACAAAAGTCTTAATTCTTCTGCTTTCCGTAGCATTGATCTGCACAGGATTTGTATTTGCAGTCAGCGCGAATCAAGGCTCGGCAAGCGCAAACGTCGCTAAGATCGAAGGCGTGAGAGAGTACGCCACCCTCGCAGCGGCAATCGACGCTGTCCATGATGGCGAGGCGCCGGCAGGATCAACGATCAAGCTTATTGCTGATACCTCTCTCGAGACAGGTTTGGCAATCGGCGAAGATATGACCATTGATCTCAACGGTTACACGCTTACAGGTACTACAGATAGCACCTCTTATATGTTCAAAGTGGTAACTGCAAATACTACCTTTGAAATCGTTGGTGACGGTGTTATTAACGTAGACTGTAGGTTAATTGATAGCGCAATCGATACAAAGACTGACGGTATAGTTGTTAATATCAAGGGCGCTACCAAGGGAATTATTGTCAATCACACCGGCTCGATTCTTGTTTATGCAAACTACGGTTCTTGGAATTACGAGAACGTTGTATTTAACCTATCCGGTTCCGGTATCGCATTTAATTCTTCGGCCTATATCACTCCTGAAAATGCACCTTATAGAGAAGATAATTTTACCGGATCGCTTCTTTTCCTTAATTTTAAAGGATGCGAGATATATGCTCCATCTGCCGGTGCAGATATTCCTGTTTTCTACGTTTCGACTCATGCAAAATTTAATATGGATTATTGCACCGTTGAAACCAGCGGAGACATTCTCAATCTGCAGTATCAATATTATTATGACGGCACATATACTACAAAAGATGATGGAACCATATCTTATACAGGTAAATCTTTCACAAGTCATATAGGTGATACAGTTTATATTTCCAATTCTGTACTTAAAGCAAACTCATCTCTTAGCCCTGAAAGTTCGTATGCTGCTCTTTCGGGTAATATAGTCTTTGATAATACATACGTTGGCTATAAGGCAAGGTGTAATCTTAAGCATAACTACGCCGGAAGCTCACTTGTTTTCAAAAACAATTCAGTTCTTGAAGTTCTGGCTAACGTTACTGCCTTCAGATCTATTTCCGCAGTATTTGAATCGGGATCGAGCATCAGAAGTACTGCAAATATGTATACAACTTCTAACGGTGTTAAGTCATATACCCAGCTTTACGGAACAACTAATAACGATAACGCATCTAAAAAAGGTATTACTTTAAAAGCGGGATCAAGAGTTAACAATAAGATCTATGACCTTATCGCAAACGGACTTAAAACCAATTGGTCAAATTATAACCCTTATACGTTTGAAGACGGTGAATACTGGACCAATACGACCAACTACAAATTCGTTTTCGATGCTGCAGGAAACCCCGAGGCTCCTTATCTTGTTGTAGAGGCGAGCGATGCCGCAAGCTTTACCAACGAGTTTTTTGCAAACGGCGATGATCTTTACGGCGATTGCCTTATGCAAGGTAATTACGCTTATTATGACAGCGCTCTTTGGCCTAAGACTATCTTTAATCCTACAGACGGAAAGATCACACCCGTTGTAACAGATAGTACAAACCGCGCGGTAAAGCTTGAGAGAACAGGAAAAACAGCAGAGAAAATAAATCCCGCATATATTATCGGATTCGATCAGCCTGTTCCGGAAAAGCTCATAGACGTTATAGTTATTGATTTTGACTTTGGTTCAGGCAAAAGCGGTAGCAATATCGTTGCGGGAGGAATGTATATTCATTCAAGATCTTCGGCTACAAGTCCCAGTAGCGGTAATACCGGAACTCAGAAAAAGGTATTTGGTATTTCAAGCGGCAATGTTACTCTTCCTACCGATTCAGACACAACTGTGACGATAAGTAAAACAAATTGGAATCATTGCACTGTAGTTGTAGATACCACCGTTTCTGGCGGATTGGCTTACGTATACGTTAACGGTGACCTTATTGATAAAGCTCCGGCTTATTCCGCAGACGGCGCGTGCATCTACGGCATAAGATATGATATTACATCAGGTTCAGCAGGTCATTTACTTATGGACAACGTTCTTATAAGAACGTACGGAGACGGTTCGGCAACTACAGCCCTTACCGAAGAAACTGCTGATGATTATACTACCGATAGCGGAAAGACCTTTAACTGGTCAAAGGATGCTTCAACGGGAACAGTTACCGCAGGCTCTATTACCAATAGCTCCTTCTCTTATGATAGACCTAATAATGCTGAATTCTCGGTTGGCGGCGTTCCTGTAACTCTTGACAAAATCAGCGAAGTAGTTGACGAAAAGACAACTCTTAAATATGTTGCTCACGTATCTAAGAGCGGTACTTACGGTCCTATCACTCTTAACGGAGTTATAGCTACCGACGGTAATAAGCTCAACTTTGCGACCGATTCTAATTCCTTCATCAACCTTTATGATAATGACGGAAACGTTATCGGTATGAAGTTTGACGATCAGTATAAGGATCTCGAGCTTTCAGCTAAATGGTTTAAGGGTAACCCCAAGAGCGCTACTCAGCTTGCTGATGAATCTCTTTGGGAGACTGTTACTCTTAAGTCTGGTATCATTCCTTCACTTAGCCGTACGATCACTCCTATGACTAATATAGTTTCAAGAGTAGACGGACAGGATTATTATTTCGTCAACTTTGATGGAAGCTGGACAATTAAGGAAGAAGATCTCCTTCTTGAAGACGCCGACCATATCGGAGCAGATATTGTCATGAAGTACGAAGGTCAGACTGTTTCTATCGTTCCTAATTATTCCGGTACTGAAAAAGCGAACGTATACACCTTTATAGTTCTTGATAAATCGGGTGAATTTAGGATAGGTAGCACACTTTATGAGCATATAGCCTCATCCAGATGGAATACACATGCAACTCAAGGTGTACGCTTCTCTGACGGTGAGACCGTAGTTATGCTTGCTGACCTTATGGTCGCAGGTAATATTTCGCCTATAAGTGATTCTGCTAAAAATGAAGTTTTTAGCTTTGATCTTAATGGTTATGATCTCACTACCAACTATTCGAGAAATGAAACCGCATGCTCGCCAAATCCCTTTGCTGTAAAAAATGGCGATACATGGAATATATATTCATCCGTTGACGGTGCATCAATTGTACTTGCAGGTTGGTATAACCAGCAAAACTCTTCCGATAGAGAAGTAATAGCAGCAACTAAGATCGATCAGTATACCTACGGTGGAGAGTTAATAGTATTAGGTTCAACCCAACCAGGCGATGAAACAAGAGCGGAAAAAGTAATTGAGAACGCAGCAGGCAACACCGATAACACGAAGGTAAATCTTGGTATGGGCAAGGGCTCGATTACTATTAATTGCGACGTTCTTGTAAGAGCTTGTGACGGTGATACCAGCTGTGAGATCAATATAGACGGCATTAACGTTGTACGTAACACTTACTATAATGGGCATACTATCGGTGATGTAAAAAAAGAAGCTGAATTGTTTAACGTCACAGCCTATTCCGGTAAGATAAACGTTAAAAATTCTAACCTTGTTCTTGCGGCAGGCGGTAATCTTGTTCAGTCCGCTCAGTGGCTCTCCAGAGCAAAAGACGATAACGGTGACTATACAAATACGACCTCTATCTGCGACATGGTATTCGATAACTGCAATATTATCACTCAAACCAACGAGCAGAAGCTCGTAAGAAATAACTACGGTATTTCTTCTATGACCTTTAAAAACTGTGTGACAAACGGTACTGTAAACAATCCCAGCAATATGTCTCACAAGGTATACGTAGAGAATACTGCAGCTGCAAATCTCGACACAACTTCATCCGAGGGCTTCCAGACTGTCAACTACTACGCACCCATGACCCTTGAAGGACTTACCACCGCTGAAACCTTCAAGGCAACCTATAAGTACTATGATTCGACTCTCGAGACTCCCGCAATCGTAACCGTAGATCTCGTTATAGCTGCAAATGGCTATGCAGGCGAAGCAGACCTTGTTCTTCCTGTTCTTCCCGAAAAGAGCGTAGCAGACGAGGACGTTCTTACCGTTACTTATGCAGGACTTGGCAACAATGCAGCTCTTCTTACCGAGAAGTATGCTAAGGGCGGCTACGTTCAGGATAAGACAGCAACTCTTACCGATGTTCCCGCATATGACGGCGCAGCTCTCACCTTAACTCATGACGCTACTTGGGGCGAAGTTCCCACCGCGGCTCTTACCGAGAGCGTAACTATCAACCCCGGCTACACCGTAGCAGTTAAGGTTCAGGACCTCGAGACTAACCTCTCGATCTACTCTGACTTCGGCGTTAACCTCTATATCCCTGCAGAGTATGCAGAGTACGTTGAGGTTAAGTACGGCGAGACCGCGCTTGAAGAGACCGCAGTAGTTATCGACGAAAAGAATTACGTAAGAGTAACCGTAAGACGCAACGTTAAGGATATTACCGAAGGCGTTAAGTTTGATATCACCGTAACCGAAGAGGGCGCAAGCGTTGCGAAGTCGGCTACCGTAAATATCGTAACCTATGCAACCGATATCCTCGCAGGCGATAGCTACACCGAAGCAGATAAGTACCTTATGTACTATATGCTTGCATATGCAAAGGAAGCAGTTAAGTATCTCAATAGCGCAGAAGCTTACGATGAAACTCTTGCGGCAGCTACCGAAACATATAAGGCA
>JAFTQV010000059.1 GCA_017462605.1 Clostridia bacterium
ATATTTCATAAAAAATTCACCCATAAATTCTTATTTATCATTGAAACTTATCATGCCGATTTCGCCTCATACATAGGATTGAGCCTACACCTCATTATAACACAAAAACCGCAGAAAATCAATCTGCGGTTTCTGTTTTTTCTGTCGGTAGGTAATGTATTCCAAAAACTGTCCTTAAGAGTACAATCCCTTGGCAGTCCTTTTTATTTTAGATACGATAAAAATTATTTACTTATTTTAGGATTGTTGCTTATTCCAAGTATATAATCAACAGAAACGTTATAGTAATTTGAAAGCTTAATGAGAATATCCGTTGGAACGTCTCTTTGACCAAGCTCATAATTACTGTAAACCTGCTGAGAGCAATTAAGCGCCGCCGCAAGCTCTCGCTGGGTCTTATCTCTATCCTCGCGCAAGTCTCTGATCCTCTTGTATCTCATATTATCTCCTACGGTTTGTTAATTAAAATTATAACAAACCGCAAAATGCAGTATTGACATTTACCGCAAATTGCAGTATAATATTATTTGTGATCCGAAATGCTTTTAGTCTCGGATCTGCAAAAAATGAGAGGAGAAGAATATGAAAAAAATATTTATGCTGATGCTTACCGTATTATTACTTGCGTTTTCTTTTGTTTCTTGTAATAATGATAACGGCAGCGATAATGAAGACGGCAATAATGAAGTCAAATATTCCGTCAAATGGTTCAGCGAGAGCGGTGAAGAGCTTAAGGTGACGGAAGTGAAAGAAGGTGAAGTCCCCTCGTATAGCTATTCTGTCAATGATACTGACGAATGGGATTACACGTTTATCGGCTGGGCAAATGAGGCGGACGGCGCGCCGATCTATCAGCTTCCTGTGGCAACGGGCGATGCTTCTTACTATGCGATAGTGAATAAGGTCAAGAAAAATTACGTTGTTACCTTTGATTCAAACGGCGGAACCTCTGTCGATCCTGCAACGGTTGAATACGGCTCTAAAGTCAATAAGCCCGAAGATCCCACCTACGAGGGACACCGATTCGTTGGCTGGAGTGCAGATAAGGAAGGCAAAGAGGCAGCAGATTTTGAGTCGGCGATCACCAAGAACACCACGTATTACGCAATTTGGAACGAGGTCGTTGACATAAAGGCGCTTTTAAAGACTCTACTTTCAGACTATGCGGTAAATCCTATGAGCTATCTGCCAAAGGCTATGGTTTACGATTACGGCAATAATCTTATAGATCCCGAAGATATCGTAAGCGATTATTCAAGCTTTGTAAGCACGTCTGATATATGCTACGGTTTCGGAGAGCAATGGAGAATGGTGCTTGATAACATTCGCGAGTCCACGCTGTTTTTTAATGCGCTTTCAGTCGTTGAAGGACTTACGACTACCTCGATAGCGGCGTTTAATAATTATATAGACAGTAATCCTTCCGATACGGCAAAGCACAGCTTCAAGAGCGGAATATATGACGTTACCGTTGATTTTGACGGTGAAACGATCTCCTATGTTCTTGGATATACGGCAGAATTTCCTGCCCTTGGCGAGCAGACCGCCGAGATAGCTCTTTCTATGGAGAAGGAAAGCGGAGATAAAACGGTCAGAGTTCAGATAGGCGACGCGAACGCGCTCAAATATACCGTTACCGATAATTCTTATACATTTGCTATAAAGTATCTGGGAGTAAGACGCGCCATGTTCTCAGCCGTAAAGGATGACGAGGGCAACGTATCCGGAAAAATATTCGAGTATCTCACGGTTTCTTCTGTTGAAATAGCAAGCGCCGCAGAGTTTTTCGTTACCGATGATTACGTTTCGGTAGTTGGAAATAAAGCGGACGGAATGATTGGATTTACGGGATATATCAACGAGCTTTACGATAAGGATAGCGGTAAAATGCTTGGATATGAGGTTAAAGAAGAGCTTTCCGCAATAGTATATAATACTCTTTGGTTCAATCTCTCGGACGTTGGCGGAATCAGCTCCATTAAATACCTGCCCAAGACGGAAAACGAAAGCGCAAAGCTTTACGTAAACGGTAATAGCTCCGAGTGGACGGCTAAGAACGTTGGATTCACGGTAAGCCTGACCAAGGGCGGCTCGAGACGCTTTGATATAGAATTCAGGACACAGTATGTGTATTCTTACGATGAAGATCGCAACTCTTACGTTGAGCATGCGATTTCCGTGCCGATGATATTCGTGCAGGAAGAAATGCTTGATAGCTTCACACAAGACGTTCTTTCTCAGAATGGCGTAGCGGTATCCGTTCTGATTTCGGCAACCGACGTACAAAAGATCACGGACGATTACAAAGCGTTGATTCCCGTTTTCTCTGCTCATAAGGATGAGATCACGGTAGATGCTATCATCGCTTATATAGGCGAAAAAATAACAACAGGTGAAGGAGACGATCAATAATGACAAGAAGAATACATTCTTTTGTATGGAGCGGATTAGCATTCCTTGCTTTTCTTATTTACGGAATTGTAAAATATACAGATTCACAGGATATAACTGATATTATCGCTAGTGCAATAATAGGACTTGCCGCATTTACTTTCATTTCGTGCCTTATTCTTGCAAATAACTTCATAGGAGATATGGTTGGCGAAATATTCAGCTGGGGCTTTGTTCGTATGCCGGGACTTATAACTACTCTTGATCTTGACGGACTTATCTGGCTTTTAACGGTTAAGCTTCTGTTCTGGATCCTTGGCTTTGTTCTTGCTATCTTATGCGGAATTCTCGCCGTTGTTCTCGGAAGTGTAGTTTCGATCTTTGTTTATCCTTTTGCTATTTATAAGAGCTTCAAGGAAGACAGCAAGCCGAAGATTGATACACCGGCTGACACATCCGCTACGGTATAATAAAACCTTTAATAAAATATCTAGGACTGCTTAATTTAGGCATAACCCCAAAAGAGCGAAGATTCCGTCTAAAAAATACGGTTTCTTCGCTCTGATTTTATGCCTTTATCTATCTGAATTTTCCGTCCTCACTATCCGCCGATGATGCCGCGTATCTCGCACTCGGCAGCCTTGACCTCGGCGATAAATTCCCTCGCGCTGACGCGCACCCCGCCGCTTCCGAGGACGACAAGCTGCTCAACGTAGTCGGACGTGACGACTCTGACGGAGTTTTTATCCGCAAGCGAGTAGGTGGATTTTTCTATATACGCGTCCGCGGTCTGCCTCTCCTTGGTGTAAACAACGGTTATGCCGCCGATCTCGGTGACAGAGCCCTCGTTGTCACGCCTCTTGTAAGCATCAAAAACGAGAATGAGATTGACCTTTTTATACCCACGGTAGTTGCACATAAGATGAATAAGCGCGTCTCGCGCGTGCGAAAGGTCCTCTTCCGCCAGAGCCTTAAGCTCATCCCAGGCGAAAATAAGGTTGTATCCGTCTATGATAAGATAGTCCTCGCCCTTCGGCTTCGGCTTTCTTCTCGGCGTATCGGCAGCTGCCGCCGCGTTTACGGTGCGCTCGGAGACGGCTCTCGGCTTTACCTTGCCGTAGGTCGCTTCGAATATTTTCATAAGCTCCTTGTCCTCTTCGGCTGTGCCGCGGTAGACCTGAGCCTTTGCTCGCTCGGGAACGGCGATCTTTCCATCCTCGTCCTCGGGCGCTCTTTTTACGGTCGGCGCCTCGGTATGCATAAGAGCGTCAGCCTCGCTCCATGGCACGCTGTAACCAACGCCGCCCTTGCAGAATATCGAATCGGCGGTGGCAGCCGAGTCAAGCTCGGGATCATAGGCGTAAGCCGCTCTGACCTCGTCCTCGTTGTGGCATGGCTGATAATCGCCAACCGAAAGCATTATCCTTCCTGCGCCTGCCGTGAATGCGCGAAGGCGGTTTGCGTAATACCTCATGGTATAGACGGGCGCATAGCCCCGAAGCTCGGCTCTGCCGTCCTCGGTGAAGCTCTGCTCCTCGCATTCGCCCTTCATCGTTGAAATATCGGTCAGTACCCTGCCGAGATATTCGGTGGGGATCTGAATGGTAAAATTAAAGGTCGGCTCAAGAAGCCGCATCTCTGCCTTCATAAGACCCTGACGAAGCGCTCGGTAGGTAGCCTCGCGAAAGTCTCCGCCCTCGGTGTGCTTCGGGTGCGCTCTGCCGCCTATTACCGATATCCTCATATCCGTGATCGGCGCGCCGATAAGCTTTCCCCTGTGCGCCTTTTCTCCAAGATGCTGGATTATCAGCCTCTGCCAGTTGAGCTTAAGCGCATCCTCGGAGCATTCGCGCGCAAAAACAAGACCCGAGCCGAGCGGCAGGGGAGTAAGCTTAAGTCTTACCTCTGCATAGTGCATAAGAGGCTCGAAATGCCCGGCACCGTAGCCTTCCTCGGCAATAGTTTCCTTATAAAGTATAGCTCCGTCCGAAAGGACTGCACGAAGCCCGAGCCTCGTTCTTATAAGCTCGGTCAGTACCTCTGCCTGTATCTCTCCCATAAGGCTGACCTTTATCTCTCCGAGATCATGGTCGTATCTTATATTGAGTGAGGGGTCTTCCTCTGCGATAGAGGCGAGCTTAAGATATGCTCTGTAAATATCACTCTCACCCTCGAAGGTAAGCTTATAGTCAAGCGGCGGAGCTGCGGTAATTGAATCGGTAGGCTCAACGCCAAGTCCCATTCCGGCATAGGTTTTCGTGAGACCTACGGCGGCGCATACCGTGCCTGCCTCAGCGGAGCTTACAGCCTTGAATTTATCGCCTGAATAAAGGCGAAGCGTCTCGATCTTCTCGGAATACTCCGAGCCGTCCTTGCCCTTATAGGTTATGACGGTTTTGGGGGCGAGCCTTCCGCCCGTCACCTTAAGATAGGTAAGCCTCGCTCCGTCGGGCGCGGTTGCGATCTTATAGACCCTCGCGCCGAAAATATCGGGGGAGTACCTCGGAGCTATGGTGTATCTCGCTATGGCTGAAAGCAGAGTGTCCACCGAGCGGCACTTAAGCGCCGAGCCGAATATAGCGGGGAAAATACGCCTGCCCTTGATCGATACGGCAATATCGGAAACGTCTACCTCGCCTCTTTCAAAATAGCTCTCCATGAGCCTCTCGTCCGCACCTGCGCACTCCTCAAAGAACCTTGCGGGGTCCTCGCCTTCAAGCCCGAAGTCCACAACGCCCGAGCCAAAAGCGCGCCTCAGCTCGCCGAGAAGATCTATACGCCGCCTCTCGGATATATCCGTCTTGTTAACGAAAATAAAGGTAGGTATACGCCTTGATGCAAGCAGATTAAAAAGGGTGACGGTGTGAGGCGTTGGCCCGTCGGGCGCGGAGACGAGAAGAATGGCGTAGTCCTGAATGGAAAGCGATCTTTCCGCCTCGGTGAAGAAGTCAACGTGACCGGGGGTATCAACAAGGGTTATAAGAGAGCCGCCGTATTCAAAGCTCGCAAGCTTGGAGAAAACGGTTATTCCGCGGTCTCTTTCAATGTCGTGAGTATCGAGAAAGGTATCCTTTTTATCCACCCTGCCGAGCCTCGTAAGCGCGCCCGAGGAGTATAGCATAGCCTCGCTGAGCGTTGTCTTGCCTGCGTCAACGTGCGCCAGAATACCAAGTGATATTCTTTTCATTTTTGCTCCTCGCCCCCTTTCTTTTTTTAAAAAACGGCTGCCCGACCGAAATAGCAGGACAGCCGCATCATATGGTTAAAATTTGATCATTTCTGCCTTATATGTAAAGCAGGGTTTACAACGGAGTCGCAAGCGGCAACGCTCGTGTCCTTAAGCTCCATAAGCTTAACGCCAAGATTTTCAATGAAGTTCTTTGGCGGAAGAGGAATGCTCCTCATCTCCTTTGAGTTGATCTGCTTGGACTTTATGACGATTGAAATATATCTATCGTATATAGTTGAGTTAAGAAGCCCGAAAAGACCGAAGGCGAGCCTTGCGCTCATCTCGTCCTTGGGGTTCTTGGTGTCTATAAAGTTTATCTTATTGTGCGTTGAAATATACTGATTGGCAGGGCGCTGACCTGCAAAATAGATAGCCGAATTGATAAACCTCTCATCGCTCTTAGCGGGAATTCTCTTGATGATAATGAGGTTCTTATTTCTCTGGAAAAGAGAAGGATTTTCGGGCATAAGGTACTGCCCCTTCACTCCCTTCTTTGGGAAGAGTATGCCGCCGAGGGTGATCGCCGATTGGCGGATAAGCGGTATCGTGCCGGGGTATTCGGTATCATAGATAAGACCCGGGCACTTGGAGTCAACGACAAGACCCGTTGACATCTTAAGTCCGAGAGAAGTAAGAGTCTCGGGGAATGAGCCGATAAACTTGACTATCCTCGTCTCCTCAACGCTCTTCGGCAGAGTGAGAGTTCCGTCCTCGGGATCAACAACGAAGCCGTAGCTAAGCTCGGGCAGATACGCCGTGTTCTCGGGCGAGCCGTCATCGGTCGAGGTGGAGATGATTATATCCTTTTCTTCCTTCGAATTCTCATAGGAGAGGATGATATTCTTCTTTAAGGGAATAGCGCGCTTGCGATTCTTCTGCTTTGCAACGAAAAGGTGGATTCTTCTTATGGCAAGAAGGGAAGCGAGCTCGCGTCTGAATGCCGTGAGCGATGATGCGCTCGCAACCGTGGTTGGCAGCATGATGGAGAGCTGACCGCCTTCTTCAAGGTGCTTTGCCGCGACCTTGGCGAAAAGGAAGGCGGCGGAAACCTTAAGCATCGTCACTCCGCCAACGCTCTCTGCCTCGGGCGAGCCCTTCTCGATAAGCTCTGTGGGCGGATTGCAGATAATGATATCAAATTTATCCAGAACCGCGCCGAAGAAGGTAACGGTGTAGTGATTTTTATAGTCAACGAGATAGTTCTCGTCAAGCACCGTGACGAAAAGGCGAACGTCATAATCGTGGCGGCACTTTTTTCTTATTCTCTCAAGATTATCGGTGAGCAGATCGTAAAGCTCGGGCGCAGTCTCGTAGCAGGTAAGAAAGATCTCCTTGCAGGCGGGCGCGTTTTTGCATATATGCTCAATGACCGCCGCGGATAAAATACCTGTGCCCGCTCCGGGATCAAGAACGGTATACGCAGTCTTCTCGGGATCGAGCCTTATAGCCTCAGCCATTATGCGCGCAGTATTCTTTTTGGTGAAAAATCTGCCGAGTCTTACGTTTTCGCTCTTGGATTTTTCTCTTATAAGCTTATTCGTGTTTCTTACAGCGAGCGCAAGCATATTGCCTACCGTCCTTTCCTTTGATCGGCTTTTCTCATCCCAAAAGAGGGGATGATTTATTCTGCCACAAATTATTGTATCATATTTTCTCGATTCTTGCAATAGATTTTCGCCCTTTTTTGAAAAAAATGTTGCAAAAAAACGATTGTCGTGATATACTATTGTAAAATGGGAAAGAATAGGGAGGTCGCAAATGAGCGAGATAAATGAAAAAAAGCATCTTAAGCTTCTTCAGTGCGGAGATATTCATCTTGACACGCCGTACACGGGCATATCCGCCGAGAAGAGCGAGGAGCGCAGAAGAGAGCTTCGCAGATCCTTTAATCATATGATGCAGTATATTCACGACAGAGGCGTGGATATCGTTCTTATGTGCGGCGATATTTTCGATACGGTGTACGCCACCAATACAACGGCTGAGGTTCTTATCCACGAATTCAAGAACTGCCCGGACGCCACCTTTATAATCACTCCCGGCAGCGCCGATTCATATGAGAATAATCCCATATACACCTCGGGAAGACTTCCGAAAAATTGCCACGTTATCGCAAGCGAGAGCCTGACAAGGCTTGATCTCAACGAGTATAACGTCACTATCTACGGCTGGGGCTTCAGAAACGGTAAGATGACCGAAAACCCTCTTTATGACAGAAGGGTAGACGATATATCGAGAATAAACATAGTATGCGGATATGCGGATCTTGACGGACCGCTCGCATCCGATATGTGCCCGATATCAACCGCGGATCTCAAGAGATTCGGCGCGGATTACTACGCCTTCGGCTCGCGCCACCAGGCGAGCGAGACCGTGAGAGTCGGCGCATCCTTCTATACCTATTGCGGCTCTCTTGAATGCACGGGCTTTGATAATCCCGGCATCGGCGGCGCAAACCTTATCGTTGTTGATGATAAGAACGGCGGCATATCCTTTGACGTAAGAAAGCTCACCTTCGGTCACCTTTGCTTCTATACCGAGAAGATCGATATCACGGGAGTTGACGCGTACAACGAGATAATTAACCGCATAAGCAGGCTTATCAGCGAAAAGAAGTACGGTATCGAGACGGCGCTCCGTATAGAGCTTGTCGGCTACGTTGATCCGAGATTTATCATACCGAAAAACCTTGACTCCGAGTCCTTCGGTCTTTACTATTTCGATATGATCGATAAAACTCTCCCCCTTTGGGGCACAGAGAAGCTTAAGCGCGATATGAGCGTTAAGGGAGAGCTTTTCCGCAACCTTCTTCCTATGCTTGAAGGAGAGAGCGAAGAGGATAGGCTTGTTGCTGCTCGCGCCTTCCGTATGGGTCTTGCCGCTCTTGAAAATAGAGAGATAGATATCTGATTTCTCTGAAAAAATATTTTTTTGCCGTATGTGTTGCATTTTGCGAAAAAGTGTGTTATACTTAAGATGCAGTCATACAGTCAATAAATGAATGCTAAGGAGGTTTCTTATGAAATACGAAGCTCCGATTTGCGAATTACTTGGAATTGATGCGCTTGACATTATTTGCACAAG
Source organism: Clostridia bacterium (assembly GCA_017462605.1). Classification (GTDB taxonomy): domain Bacteria; phylum Bacillota; class Clostridia; order Oscillospirales; family CAG-272; genus UBA1740. The sequence continues at coordinate 8,705 of JAFTQV010000059.1, forward strand.
CGACGTTACCGGAAACGCCGGCGGTTTGACCGCATTTGGCAATGAAAATCCGAATGGAGATACTCCTAATTCAAAGGTTCCGTTCGATCTATAATTTAAAAATTCCAAGCTTTAATTAGCGAAGATCCCGGGTGTAGTCAGCCCGGGATCTTTTTCGGCTTTCGGATTTTGGCATAAATCGCCGTTTGCTCCCACTTGACGTAGGTATCTACGACTTCGGGTCGCAAGCGGCAGTTTCTACTCAAAATCCGTTTGCCGAGGCTTTCTGATTTTGGTATAAACCGCCGTTTATGTTCGGCATTCTCTCGCCCGACACCCTTAGGTGTCATCCTCGAGCAAGGTGTTTTTTCTCGAGATTCTTCGCTTCGCTCGAGAATGACAACGAGAAAAAACACCGCAGCGAAGGATCCGGGCGAGACCCATCTCTATATTCCCGCGAGATCCCAACTGCGCTAACGCTTGTTGCTGCTTCGCAGTTCGACTCCGCTTCGCTCCGCTCAGGATGACGCGCGGGGGTGTCCATATCCAAGTCGCAGACTTGGTATATCATCAATTCCGCAGGAATTGCATATCATCAAAGCCGAATGGCTTTGTATATCATCACGCCCGGCGTGTATATCATCGATTCAGTAGGAATTGCATATCATCAAGGCGCAGCCTTGCATCCCCTACCGGGGGAGCCTACCCTTCGGGATGAGAAGAGGGGCATGAAGGTCGTTAGAAATGGGTGAAAATAAAAATCGTAGTGATGAGCTTTCACGCAAAACTGTAACTCTCAAAGCGGCTAAGCAAAAAATAATCGTAGTGAAGAGCTTTCACGCAAAAATACAACTCTCGGAGCGGCTGAGCTGCTACTCCGAGAGTTTTTTAATTAAAACTATTGAAGGCTAAAACTAACCGATAATTAAAAGCTATCCGAAAGTTAAAATATAACTGATAATTAAAACTATTGAAAGCTAAAACCGATTGATAACTAAAATTACCTGATAGTTACTCTTTCGTTACGGTGATCGCCTTCATCTTTGTATAGCCAGCCTTATTAACGCTCGGGCAGGTCGTAAGGGGAGTCATATTCTTATAGATGATAGACTGAGTAATATTGTATGCGTTCGAATAGGTTTCACTGTCAAATGCGTAATCGGGAATATCTTCGAAAAGATATGCTGTTCCGGTTCCTTTTGACTTGTAGTTATCAACAACGACGTTTATAGGCATATAGCAAGCATAACCGAAGTCCCAATTCAGATACTGTTCTGCTATTTTTTTAGTTCCAGTGGCTTTGTCAGTTTCAGTGTGCTTGAAGGCTGTATAGATCGCATATGTTTTGGCGTATCTTTTCGATGTATCAAGCTCTCCCGTCTTATCGGGATAGTAAGCCTCAAGAACGCAGTTCTTCATATAGATATTGCCGCGGAAGGTCGAGCCGTAGTCGTTTCTCGATCTTATAAATCTATCACCGGTCAAAACGGTCACTTCCTCGGCGTAGAGAGTTCCGCCGCCAACAACGTGGAAGAGTCTGCCTATCGTTGTTCTGATAATGGTGGCATTCCAGAATCCGCAATGCGCGTCAAATCTCGAATTATAGCAGTCGATAAAGGTGAGGTTCTTTGAGCCGTTGGATGACATTATGCCCCAGTATTTTTCCCAAGTAATGCTGTTGGTCTGCCTGACGTTATTGAAGGTGACGCCTATGCTATGCTCCATAACGTAGTCGTACGTTCCCTGAGGTACGTAGTTTATTCTTGAAGCGCTGGTCTCAGAGTCGCCGCCGTCACTTGACGTTCCCTGCTTTTCCTCATAATACCAGGTCCTGCCTCTTACCGTACTGTCTATAAGAGTGGCGTTATACGCCTGGTTGTATATAAGAAATGCATTGTATGCGTATCCCTCTCGCCTTGATCCGTATTTGTCATAAAGCGCTCTTTCCTCGGTGGAAGAGTCGGGATTGTAATAAAATTCGCTATCCTCGGGGAATATCTCGTAATCGCCGATAGAAACTTCCTTCGTTACGATATGATCGATATTCTTCATCGTAACGTTGGCGCGCTCGATCCAGAAGCCGCGGCGGTAGCCTGCCCACTTATTCTTATAATTAGTGTCTGCAACGGCTCTTGCCGATATAGTCTCAAACG
>JAFTQV010000060.1 GCA_017462605.1 Clostridia bacterium
GTTCTGCCAAGGGCATAGCCGGGTAGCCGCGTACGGATGTAATAAACGCTGAAGGCATCTAAGCGTGAAGTACACCTCAAGATGAGATATCCCATCATTTTAAATGAGTAAGGTCGCTTCTAGACTAGGAGCTTAATAGGTCGCAGATGTAAGTGCAGTAATGTATTCAGTTGAGCGATACTAATTGACCGAGGGCTTGAACTGCTGTTTGTAATTGAAACAGAGTTCAGCACATTGTTAGAGCTTCGTTTCAATAGTTTATTCGGTTTTTAATGAACATTTTATATTCAACTTAGAGTAATAGTAATATTGCTCTAATTCATATACTCACCTCAAGGTGAGAGTTTGTATATTCAGTCTGGCAAAAGCCGGGCTTTTTCTTTTTGTATTAAACTCTCATAAAAATTTATTAATCTTTCTAAGATTAATAAGATCACAGATTCGAGGCGGTGTGCCGTATCGTTTATAAAAGTACAAAAAGATAGTATAAAGGTATATTGTTTTTTTGTATTGCTTTTTTTGTTTGTTTGCTGTACAATAGTGGTGTAAAAACAAAACAGGCAGGAGATGTCATATGTTAAAGTCAGAAGTTAAAAGAATACTTATTGATACGTACCCGGAGGCAGCGCAGGAAGACCTTCCTATGTTTGCCGAAAACCGTGTGCATCAGCGTACCTCGGGTAATCCTTACCCCAACAAGGTCGTGCTTGAGGCTCAGAGAGACGTAAGAAAAAAGTGTGAATACACTCTTATCACTCTTGAGAACGATTTTATTGAGATCGGAATTCTTCCCGAGCTTGGCGGCAAGATCTGGTATGCGAACGATAAGAAGAACGGATACGGCTTCTTCTATAAGAACAACGTTGTTAAGCCTGCGCTTATCGGAGTTCTCGGCTCGTGGACCTCGGGTGGACTTGAGTTCAACTGGCCCTTCCACCACAGAGCATCTACCTTTATGCCCGTGGATTTCTACGTTGAAGAGACTGACGGCGAGATCACGGTATGGCTCTCCGAGCATGATCCGATCAACCGTATGAAGGGTATGGTCGGCGTATCTCTTAAGGAAGGCGAGTGCATCTTCGAGACCAAGGTAAAGGTTGACAATATCACTCCTCACCGCCATTCCTTCCTCTGGTGGGAAAACGCGGCAGTTCCCGTAGACGAGTCATACGAGATATTCTTCCCCGAGGACGTTAACTACGTCAGATTCCACTACAAGCGCTCGGTAACCACCTTCCCCGTAGCTAACAACGATAGATTCGGCGCATTCAACGGAATTTACTACAACGGTGATACCGATATTTCCAAGCATATAAATACCAAGGACGCAACCTCATACTTCTCCGCAGAGTCCGAGTACGACTACTTCGGCGGATACAACCGCGGAAAGGGAGCAGGTGTCGTTCACATTGCCGATCACCACGTATCTCCCGGTAAGAAGATGTTTACCTGGGCATATTCTCAGCTTGCTAAGACCTGGGAAAATGCGCTTACCGATGAGGACGGACAGTATGCAGAGCTTATGGCAGGCTGCTATTCGGATAACCAGCCCGACCTGACCTGGCTCCAGCCCTACGAGACCAAGACCTTCTCGCAGAAGTGGTTCCCCATTCACGATAAGGGTATCCCCACCTACGCAAACGAGAACGGCGCGCTTTACATAGGCCCGATCGGCGAGCTTTTCATTCAGGCGACCAAGGCGTTCCCCGGAGCAACCGTTAAGGTGACCGATAACGGCGAGGTAGTTTATGAGAATACCGTTGATATTCCTTGCTACGACGTATTTACTCTTCCCAGAATTCCCAATAAGTTTGGCGTAAAGGTTGAGGTCGTTTGCGGCGGCGAGACCGTCTTCGCATATGAGATGCAGAAGAAGGCAGAGCGCGAGATCCCCGAACCCAGACGCGAGCTTCCTTACTTCAAGGAAGTAAAGACCGCAGAGGAGCTTTACCTCGAGGGACTTCACGTTGAGCAGTACCGCTCGCCCGAGTATTCGGCTAAGCAGTGCTATCTCGAGGCTCTTAAGAGAGACCCCGAGTTCGTTCCCGCTCTTACTGCTCTTGCCGAGCTTTACCTCAAGGATCAGGATGCAAAGGGTGCTCTTGAGTTTGCAGAAAAGGCAGAGAAATCTCAGTCTCGCTTCAATATCCGCCATGAGACGGGTAAGACCTACTACATCAAGGGACTTGCTCTTCTTGCTCTCGGCAGAATTGACGAGGGATACAACTATATGTATAAGGCTGCATGGTGCTATGACTACAAGTCGAGCGCTATGACACACATAGGTCTTATAGACATTCGCCGCGGCGAGTACAGACGCGCAGCGAGCCACCTCGAGGAAGCCCTTCTCGGCAACGGCAAGTCTGTTATCGCAGATGCATTCCTCGGATACGCGAAGTATCTTCTCGGCGATAAGGCAGGCGCAGAGGCTGCATGGAGCGCATCCTTCGCTAAGGATAAGATCAACCTCTTTACCGAAGCATTCCGCGCTATCGTCAGCGGTGACTATGCAAAGCTTACTTCCTTTGTAAACACCGATATAACCCAGGTAGCTCTCGATATCTGTGAGGCTCTTGCGGAAGCAGGACTTTACACAGAGATCGCAAAGCTTCTCTCGGGAATAAAGGCAAACCGCAAGCTTGCCGCTATGGGTGAGTACGTTCTCGCATTTGTCACAGGAAAGCCTGTCTGCAAGGCTGACGTTGGAATTGCATTCCCCTCGAGATCCTTCGAGAAGTACGTTCTCGAGAAGACTCTTGAAAAGGATCCTTCGGATACCTTCGCTCGCTACCTTCTCGGATGCCTCCTTTACGGTAAGGGTCAGTACGAGGCAGGTATGGCTGAGTTTGAGGCAATAATCAAGACCGAGGATAATTACAGAGCATACCGTAACCTTTCTATGGGCTACTATTCTCACAGAGATGACAGAGTGAAGGCTCTCGAGCTTATGGAAAAGGCGGCGGCTCTCGCTCCCAAGGAAGAGAAGGAGATCACCTTCGAGTGCGCTCACCTTATGGCTAAGGTCGGCGTAGCTCCCGAAAAGATCGCGGAGTTTATCCTCTCAAGAGATCACAACAGAGACGATATAACCGTTGAGCTTGCAAGAGCATACAACCATATGGGCGAAGCAGATAAGGCTCTTAAGCTCCTGCTTGACAGAAAGTTCGTTGCTTGCGAGGGCGGAGAGCATTACATTGCAGACGAGTATATGTACGCTCATTATCTTAAGGGTAAGGACGCATACCTTAGCGGAAACTACGAGGAAGCGCTTAAGCTCTTCGAGTCCGCGCAGGTCCTTCCTCAGTCTCTTGGCTCGGGCCTTTGGAACGCTATAAAGAAGGTTCCCTATCAGTACTTCGCTGCTAAGTGCCTTGAAAAGCTCGGAAGAGCAGACGAGGCAAAGGAGATATACCGCGACTTCTGCCACTTCAGATTTGACTTCTTCACCGATATGTATCTCTATACATTCGCTTACTATCTTGCAAGAGCGCTTGAGGCTCTCGGCGAGAAGGACGCTGCGGATAAGATCGTTTCGGATAGATATGAGGCATGGTCCAAGGCATCGAAGGAAGAGACTCTCGGCTACTTCGGAACGACTCCCTTCTTCATGGGATATATCGACGAGGCGGTCCGCGCAAGAACTCTCCATTACTCCTATCCTCTCGCTCTCTTTGCAGGCTACCTCGGTAACGGCAACGAGAAGGCGCACCGCGAGGTTTACGCCGCTGACGGATACGGACTCTATATCGAAGATTTTACTGTTTAATACTTGAAAATACGCGCATTCTGTGCTAAAATGTATTTAACTACATTCACAGGGTGCGCGTATGATCTATATTTTGATAGAAGAGAATTATAAAGAGAACAGCAGATATCTGAAGCTTCTCGACGGAATTAATTTAATAGCGAAAAAGAAGCACGCTGAGGTCTCAGTTTTCCAGAGGACCGAAGAGATACCGCCCGAGGCGAGAGTAGTTATACTCATCTGCCAGTCTCTCAAATGGTCGTGCGATAGGATCGAGGAGCTGAACGCGCGCGACATTCATCCGCTCGTCTTCGGCTTTCAGTATCTTGACACTATGTATAAATACAGCAGCATCGCCCCGAACTATACGAAGTCGGCATACCGCCTCACGAAGCATATCCTTTCGGGCAGAGGAGAGAGGACTGCGATAGTCGGCTACAATGAGGACTCCTTACCCGATAGGCTTAAGTACATAGGAATACGCTACGCGGTCAACGAATCGGGCGGAAGCTATGAGGTGTTCAGAAATCACGGAGATATCCTCGCCTGCCTCGATTCCTTCAGAAAGAGCGCTGAGGGGATAAAGAATATCGTCTGCTGCAACGATAACGTTGCGATAATGCTTTACAACAGATATCCCGATCTTCTTGAAGGCAGAAAGATATGCTCCTGCTCCGGGCTTAAGATATCCGAATTTTTTGAAGATCCCTACCCCGTGTGCAGAATTGACTACTTTGAAGCGGGCGTTCAGCTCGCTATGCTTTACCGTTTTCTCATAAAGGAAGAGGTCATATATTCAACCGTCATGACCTTCGATATGGATTTTGCGGACAATGGGGATAGCATTCCCCTGACAACGCCCGAGAGCGTTGATATATACAGCCGCTCCGAGATAGACTTTTACGGAGATGAAAATCTCAGAGAAATGGAAGCTCTCGATCGAATGCTTTCGCTTTGCGATGAGACCGATATCTCCATTCTTTCCGAGGTCACCGCGGGCGAAACGTACGAGACTATCGCTGAAAATCACTTCCTCGCTGTGAATACGGTGAAGTACAGAGTGAAGAAGATGCTTGACGTTGTCGGTTGCGATTCGAGGCGCTCACTTATAGCGCTTTTATCCGACTTTGGAGTAAAGTTCAAAAAAGAAATCAAAACAGAATAAAAAATTGGCTTGCAAAATGCCGTCTTTTAAGTTATAATAAAGAAAAAACTTAAAAGGCGGTTTTTGTTATGTCAAGCAAGATCGAAAGAAAGAAAATCACAATACCTACGTATCCGATAGGTAACGCGGAGCCTCTTCCTCTCTTCTTTGAGAAGCGCCCCTATCAGGGAGCAAGCGGAAAGCTTTACCCCATTCCTTACGTAACCAACTTCTCCGATGAGAAGCGCGACGTTGAGTATGACGGTATCGTGCTTGAGAACGACTACATAAAGGTAGACCTTCTCCCCGAGATCGGAGGTAAGATCAACAGAGCATACGATAAAACCTCTGACTATGACTTCATTTACTACAATAAGGTTATCAAGCCCGCGATGGTAGGACTTGCAGGACCTTGGGTTTCCGGCGGTATTGAATTCAACTGGCCTCAGCACCATCGCCCCACGACCTTTATGCCTACCGACGTCGCAATTGGCGAAAACGGTAAAGAAAAGTATGCATATATGGGCGAAGTTGACTATTTTCACAATATGAAGGGAATGGTTAAGGTAAGCGTTGACGACGATCACTCTTACGTAAAAGCCGAGATCACCGTATATAACTGCACAGCAGAGCCTCATCCCTTTATGTGGTGGGCAAACCTCGCCGTTGAGGTCAACGACGACTATAAGATCGTATTCCCCCCGGACGTTGAGTGTGTCAACGACCACGATAGAAGAGCAGTTCTTGATTGGCCCGTAGCTAAGGGCGTATACAAGACCGCCCGCCCCTTCGATTACGGAGACGGCACCGATATCCATTCCTTCAACGCGGTTAAGGTTCCTTGCTCCTTCCTTATCTCCAAGGGTCAGTCCGAGAGCGAGTTTGTCAGCGGATATGACGCAGGCAGAAAGTGCGGCGTAGTTACCGTTGCCAACCATCACGTTGCTCCCGGTAAGAAGCTCTGGACGTGGGGAGACAGTAAGTTTGGCGCAAAGTGGTGCGCAAACCTTACCGATGACGGTAGCAAGTACGTTGAGCTTATGACGGGTTGCTATACCGATAACCAGCCTGACTTCACCTGGATCGCTCCCTTCGAGACCAAGACCTTCGAGCAGTACTGGTATCCCGTCAAGGAGATCGGAGAGACCAAGGCAGCCGATAAGGAAATGGCTATCAACCTTGAGAGAACCGAAAAGGGCGCGTTCATCGGCGTTTACTCGACCAGCGCAAGAAAGAACTGCCGCGTTACCCTTACCGATGAGAACGGCGTAGTCTTCGAGACCACGAAGGACATCTCTCCGAAGAACGTATATACCGAAGAGATCGTTGCTAAGATCTCGGGCATCGCAGAGCTTACCGTTACCGATGAGTGCGGCAATAAGATCATCTCCTATAAGGAGTACGTAAGAGGCAATAAGGAGTGGATCGAGCCGAGACTTCCCGCAAAGCGTCCCTCCGAGATCGAGACTGTTGAGGAGCTTTATCTCAACGGTGCGCACCTCGTTCAGTACAAGCACTTCGCATACAAGCCTGAGGATTACTTTATGGAAGGCCTTCGCCGCGATCCCGGCGATATCCGCTGCAATAAGGCAATGGGTGACTACCATCTTACCCGCGGCGACTTCAAGCGCGCGATAGAGTATTACAATGCCGCTATCAAGCGCCTCACTCTCCGTAACTTCAACCCCTACGATACCGAGCCATACTATTCAAGAGCGCTTTGCCACTTCTACCTTGGCGAGCTTAAGGAAGCATACGACGATGCATATCTTGCTATCTGGTCCTATCCTCAGCGCTCCGCAGGCTACTATCTGCTTGCAAAGATAGAGGCTCTTCAGGGAAGAACCAAGGAAGCTGTTGCATTCCTTGACCTCTCTCTTGAGACCAACACCAATAACCTCTGGGCGCACTACGTAAAGGGCAAGCTCATAGGCAACGGCAATATAGACAACGAGATACTTGCAAAGGATCCCCTCTTCTTCGCAGGACTTGACACCGAGAAGAACGCTATCCTCTTTGCCAACGAGCTTATGCAGTTCGGCTTCAAGGCGGATGCTCTTGCGGTTCTTACCGACTGCCGCGACGGCGCTATGAAGTATTACTACCTCGGCTACGTTTCCTCTCTTCTTGGCAACACAGCCGATGCTGATGCTTACTATGCTAAGGCAGACGCTTGCGATTGGCAGTGTGAGTTCCCCTCGAAGAAGGAGAGCATCGCAGTTCTTAAGGCAGCCGCAACTCCTATGGCTTCCTACTATCTCGGATGCATTCTTTACAACTTCGAGCGCTTCGAGGAAGCGGCTGCAGAGTGGGAAAAGACGGTAGCTGCTATCGAGTTTGCTCCCGCATACAGAAATCTCTCTCTCGCATACTTTGACCATATGAATAAGAAGAAGGAAGCAAGAGTATGCCTTGAAAAGGCTCTCGAGCTTGCTCCCTGGTCTGACCGTATCTTCTACGAGCTTACCCAGATGCATAAGAGCCTCAACCTTCCTCTCTCCGAGCGCATAGCTCTCTTTGAGAAGTATGAGAATCTTGCGGCGCAGCGCGATGACTGCACTCTTAACTATTCTATCCTCTGCACAGTTGCAGGAGATTACGATAGAGCAAAGGCTATCCTTATGGCTCACAACTTCCACACCTACGAGGGTGGAGAGGGTAACCTCACCGCTCACCATGCATGGCTTCAGTTCCTCGTTGGTAAGCAGCTCTTCGATAAGGGCAGCTATGCCGAGGCATTCAAGGAGTTTGAGGCAGGTCTTACCTTCCCGCTCAACTACGGAGAAGAGAAGAACTACTTCGTCAACGATGCTCCTCTTTACCTCATGATGGCAGAGTGCGCGGCAAAGCTTGGCGACGAGCTTAAGGAGAAGGAGTATCTTGCTCTTGCTGATACCACCAAGGGCGCTCCCACCATTCACACCTACTTCCAGTGCAAGGCTCTCGAGGCAGCAGGCAATGCCGCTAAGAGCGAGTTTCTCTCGGGCGAGCTTATCGCGATGGGCGAGAACCGTAAGGCTACCGCAGACGTCAACGATTACTACGGCGTCGGTTCTCCCGCATATCCCCCCTTCGGATACGATATCGTTAAGGCTCACAACACTCAGGGCAATCTTCTTCTTGCATTCGGAAATCTTGCAAAGGGCGACGTTGAGAGCGCTAAGGCATACGCCGATGCAGTCAAGGCGACCGACGTTGCAGACTTCTCTGCATACCTCTTCGGTGAGATAGTAAAATGATCAAGACTGATGTAAAAATATCGGGCGGCGGATACGTTGCAGAGTTTCGCTCCGACTTCGGCGGCAATTGCTATAAACTTTGCCATACGGAGAGCGGAGCGGAGCTTCTCCGAACCCCAAAGGATGATAATGAGCTTTTGTCCGAAATCTATCTTTTCGGAAATCCTATACTTTTTCCGCCCAATAGAATTTCAGGCGCAAGCTTCACCTTCGAGGGCAGGGAATATAAGTTCCCGATGAACGAGAAGGCAACAGGCTGCCATATCCACGGAGCTTTGTATAAAACTCCATTTGAAATAAAGGAGCTTTACTCCGACTCCGTAGTATTTTACTACCGCGCGAAGGCGGGAGAGTATATAGGCTTCCCCCATGATTTTCGCATTGAGAGAAGCTATAAGGCGGATGAAAACGGGCTTACCGAGTGCGTTGAGGTATTCAATGAATCGGAAGAGAATATGCCTTTTATGCTTGCCTTCCACACCACGATGAACGTTCCTTTTATCCCTTCCTCAAGCGGCGAGGATTGCTATTTTTACGCGCCCGTCGGCAGAGAGCATATAAGGGATGATAAGTATCTTCCCACGCTTGAATACGTCGGCGGAAGGAAGAGAGAGAAAGAGCTTTCCTCGGGTGAATACAAGGTGTATGAAGGACCGCTTTCGGCATTTTATGAGTCGCTCGGCAATGAGAATAGGATCATAGATAAGGCATCGGGAAGGGAGCTTTATTACAGAGCCTCGGAAGAATATAAGTACCGTATGCTCTGGCGTAAGGATGGCGCTCCCTACCTCGTCGCAGAGCCTCAGACGGCGGCAATAGATTGCTTCCACCTCGAAGAGCCTGCGGATAAAAAAGGTCTTATCGTCATTGCTCCCGGAAAGAGCAGAAAGCTATATACCTACTTCGGAATTAAGTAAATAAAAAACGAAAATTTCACTGACAAAAAAAGAGAGAACACTGTGTGTTGTTCTCTCTTTTTATTATTATATGACTACAATTGTAGTCAAAATCGATATTTTACGTCGCTTTTCTGCGGCGTTTTCTGTATTCGCTCGGACTGTAACCGACCGTTTGAGTAAATACTCTTCTGAAGGTCCTCTCCTCGGAATAACCGCATTCGTATGCGATGTCTATTATCTTAAGATCCGTTCCTATCAGCATAGTCTTCGCAAGCTCGATACGGCAGGAGTTGAGAAGGGAAGTAAAGCTTATATCGGGGAAGCGCGAGAAGCACTGCGAAAGATACTTCGGGTTATATCCGAGAGCCTTGCCGACCGAGGCAAGAGTGATATTCTCGCGGAAATGCTCGCCTATATAAAGGACGGTGGAGTAGAGCGCTCCGCGCGACTCGGGTTGAGGCGTCAGAGGGACTGCATCCGAATACGCCGCGGTTATCGCGTATAATGCCGACCTTATATTTTTCGGTATATCGTCAAAATACACCTGCTGAGTATCGGTATTGATCGGCAGCAGTGACGTGATATAGGAGAATACCTCGGGGGTAGGCTTGAATATCGGATCAATCCTTCCGGAGAGCGAATCTCCCTCGATCTGCCAGTCGGGAATGCATGACCCGGAGAAAACGGTCATAAAGAATTTTCCCTCTCCTTTCATATTCATCGAATGCACGATCAGGGGAGCGATAACACAGACCTCACCGCAGTTTAAGGTTGACCTCGTGCCTTCGACCGTTATATCAAGCTCGCCCTCGAGCATTACTATGATCTCGATATGCTGATGCATATGAGGAGATATCCTGTATCCCTTCCTTTTTATAGATGACCTGAACACCTTCTGATTGCCGAATTCTTTAGTAAATATTAACATATTCTTTTGTTACCTTTTTTGCGAACTAACTTTTTGTCCTATTATTATACTTCATTTATCCTGCTTTGTCAACCCTCTGTTGGTAAAATTAAAATATAAAATGAAAAATAATAATTAGGAAGGATATTAATATGAAAAAGAGAAACGTTAAAAGATATTCAGTGATCCTTTTCTCGGTTTTTCTGATCCTTGCATCCCTCTTTGCAGTAAGCGCGCTTGCTGAAGAAAAGACCGATGCCATGACCGCGATAGAGGCATCGCTCGCGGAAAAATACAGGGTCCTTGAGCCAACGGTCATTGCAAATGACGGCTATATAGGCATTCCCGTTGAGTATTCGGTATATTATGATACCGCAAAAGGAAACGCTGTCCCGGGCTTTACAGTCAACGGCGGAACTCCTATGGTAATGTATATCGTCAATACCGAGACCGAAAGGGTAGGAACCGATAGCGACGTTAATATCATTCAGTCGATGCTTGACCGCGGATTTATCGTTGCGGTCATAGACTATCAGCATAACCCGAGATCGGTAAGCCCCGCGATCGATTGGTCGACTCAGGAGCTTCGCCGCTATTTCGGAATAGGCAATTACATATCGAACGCATCCTGCATTCCGAAGGGCTCGTATAAGGATAACTACGTTGTCCCCGCGGGCTGCAACGTTTCGATAAACAACGTATTCTGGGAAGCCGATAAGCACGCCGCGGCAGGCACGCTTGAAAAGATCGTTGAGACCTGGAATAACGACTTCCGTGGAACAACGGGAGATATCATAATCAAGTGGGTCGATGAGAACGGCAACCGTAAGGCTACCCAAAACGCCCCCTCGGCGGCAGACGGAGCGCACGATAAGGACGACCCAAGGCATGACGGCTCTGCGCCCGTATGGTATATGGACGCAAATGGAACTCCCGAAACGGAAGAAGGCGCGGGTCAGTATATCCAGGTCAAGCACACGCTTGCCACCAGCGTTTACGATTGCATAGATCCCGATGGAAAGCCTATCGATCTTAACCTCTATATGCACATCGTTTACCCCACCTCTCCAAAAGAGGCAGTACCGGTCACCGCTCTTGCAAACTCCTCGTGCTATCCCACAACGTCAAAGACGGGCGCGGATATGAGACCGCATTCCAACGGATTTTTGTTCCGCGGATATGCCAACGTCGTATTTGATTACCTCTGGGTACCCATGGCGAGAATGGCGAGCTACGATTACTTTGACGGAAGAGCCTCGGCGGGCGCCGTCACGTCAGATCAGCTCACTTATTCGCTCCAGGTATATAATGACAAGAGAATAAACACCGCGGCGATGCGTTTCCTTCGCCACGTCAATAATGAGAATGAGGCGCTCTATAACTTCGATACCGATAATATCGGAGTATACGGCAACTCCAAGGGCGGCTGGTTTACCTTCGTCGGCTCAGCGGAGCTTCATAACTATACCGAAAAGCTTCCCAATATGACTCTTGAAGAGTCTATCGACGCAAGGATCAATGCGTACACCTCAAAGAGGACCTTCCCCGAGCATGACGGTGAGACGAGATATCAGAAAGGCGAAGTTACCACCGTCACCAAGAACGGTATGACGGTAGACGGCGGCGAGCTTCAGCCCTGGCTCACCTATACCACGGGTGAAGATAAGGGCAAGGAGATCCTCTCCTGGGCAACCGTCCTTTATCCCTGCTGCGCGCCTGCGTATGAGGATATTGAGGACGGCCACGCGCCGATGTTCTTATCAAGCAATATAAATGACGAGTACCGCTCGGCATATTATTCCTCGAATATCAGAACGAATATAGCTAAGGAAAAGGACGTTCCCTCTCTGACTCTGGAGACAGAGGTCGCTCATATGCTCACCTATGGTGAGGATCTCAACTGGGGCGTTGATTCCTACGATGCCTTCTTTGATTTCTTCGGCTACTACCTGAAGGGCGAAAACGTCAAGGTGGTTTACGTAAGTCCGAAATCGGGCGATGCGGACGTCAGCGCGTATGAAAAGATAATCGTTCAGTTTATCGGCTCTCTTACCGAAGAAGAGATCGCGAAGATCACCGTTACAGATAACCTCGGAAATACCGTAAGCGGCAGCTGGAGCGCGGCGTACGGCAGCACCGAGTGGACCTTCACTCCGACCGTACCCTTTGCGGGCGGACTTACCTATACCGTGACCATTCCCGAGACTCTTACCTCGGATAACGGAACTACTCTCGGAAAGACCGTCACCTCATCCTTCACCGTGAAATACGGAAAGGCAAGCGAGGCTGTCGTATCGGGCGACTATATCAAGGCTACCGTCCCCGAAATGAGCGATAACAACGGCTACGCCGTCCGCTTCGAGGTAAAGAACGATGCGGCTAATATCGCAAGCCTCTTGGCGGTCGCAAATGACTCCGCAGTAACGGGCGAATATATCGGCTCCGTCAACCTCATCGGCAAGGGCTACTATGAAATAGACGCCACCGACTATATAATGTCGAAAAATGCGGGCGATGAGGTCATCTTCCTCGTTAAATGCGAGAAGGAGATCGGCACCGAGACGGTCAAGGACGACTTTATTGATACCAATTCCTCGGGCTACACAACGGGCAGCGACTACCGCACGAGATTTGCGGCGTACGTTCGCGACGTTGATACCAAGTACCCCAATAAGGGCGATAAGCATGAGGGCGTTGAGTTTGACGGCGCAAGCGCTGTAAAATTCGTTATGGGAACGAGCGGTAAGGTCTATACGAACCTTCTGACTCAGTCTACCAATATTCCCTACAATGAGTTTTACTTAAGACTTCAGACGGCTCTCTTCAATAATACCCTTATAAATAAAGGTAATAAGCTTACCGAAGAGGACTACGGAAGAAAATTTGAAATAAAATTAAGAATATACGATACCACCTCGCGCGACGTTCTCTTCTACGTTGAATCCATGTCGGGCTATTACAACGGCTATACGTATAAAACAATGGATTACAACCAGAGCATAGCGAACTTCAATACGAAGGCGGGCGAGTGGGTAGAGCTTACCCTTGAATATACGGTAAGAGATACCGATTTCGGCAAGGCTTTGGAATACGAGGCAAAGCAGATCATGCTCGAGGTATCTCCCGAAGGATATATGGAAGGCGGCAGCAGGGTAGATTACCCGATGTACGTAGATTATCTCTCAGTCACCGAAACCGTCACCGATATTGAGCTTGGACTTGCATCTATCGTCGCAACCAATGACGGCTCGGGCGAATACAAAGCGCCCTCGGAAGGCAAGGCGGTCACTCTTCTTAGCGGCTCGGATGAGCTTGGCTCATACGATACCCTTGCAGAGGCAATAGCTGCGGCAGGCAGCGGCAATACCGTTCGCCTCAATAGAAGCGTTACCCTCACGGATGCCACCGTACCCGAGGATCTTGCGGATATCTCGGCTCTTACGTTGGATCTTGGCGGTTATAAGCTCATAGCAAAAACCAAAGCGAAGGCCCCCTTCAATTTCGCGGCAAACAGTATAGCCGTCTCGGGAGCGATCATCAACGTTAAGAACGGAAGCGTTTATTTCGGAGATACTCCTCTTGTCTCCTACGTCGGCTCGACCTCGTCGGGCGCGGGCAAATCCGTAAGGATCGGATTTGAGAACGTATTCTTTGCCCTCGAGGGCAGAACGGCGTACGCCACCGAGCTTATCAGCGAGAGCGAGCTTCCCGAGGGAGCGGAGCTTTCCTCTGCTATCGGCTTTACCGATTGCACCTTCTCGATAGAGGACGGTAAGCTTTCGAAAATGCCTTCTGTAATGTTCCCTGTAGGCACAGGCAGCCTCGATCTATCCTATACCGTCTCGGGCGGTGAGATAAGGCTCGACTCCGAAAGATGGCTTGCGGTCACAAACGGACTCAGAGCGCTTACCTTTGCTCCGACCTCGGGCGGCAGCTATACGACCTTCAGACTTCCTCTTTCCGAGGCGGCGGATGACTCTGCCGTATATACCTCGGAGAAGGGAATAGCAAATCTTAAGCTTTCAAATGAAGCGAATAGCTTCGGCTATTACTCTCTTGAAGCGGGCGAGCTTTCCACGAAGTACGGAATAATTCCCGATTCGTGCGCATCGGTTACCGATCATCCCTTCGTAATATTTGATGCAAAAGGAAGCTTCGTTGCTTCAAAGACCTTGTTCCAGAACGTGCTTGAGGCATTCAAGAATACCCCCGGCGCGGATTGGTACGTAGTTATGAGAACCGATTATACGTATACTACGAAGTATAACAATATCGGTCAGGCTAAGGGCAAGCTTCACGTTGACCTCGGCGGTCACACTATGACTCTTTCGGGATCGGACGTTATGATGTATAATCTTGACGCGAAAAAGAACGGCGACATAGAATTAACCACCGTCAACGGAACTGTTCTTGTTGACTCTCTCGGCGCGGTAAGGCTTCTCGGCTGGGATACCGCGGACTACGATATCGCTACCGTCAAGAATATAGACGTAGCGTTTAAGAACGTTACCTTTAAGCTTGCCGGCAGCTCTTCCGATCTTGTCACCTATAATCATGACAGAGCGGCATCGGGCAACCCCGGTCCTATGAATAGTAAGCTTAACTTTACAGATTGCACCTTTGACATCACGGGCGCAACCAAGAAAATTACTCTCTTCAACGTCGGCTCGGAGAATAGCGGTCAGCCTATCTCGGGAGCATACGAGATCTTCGGCGGTAAGATCATCGCCGACGCGGGAGAAAACCTTGTAGTATATAAAATAGGAGAGGAAAACAGCTCCATAACCTTTAAGAGAGGCTCTGACGGAGAGTTCACGAAGGTTCTCGTCACCGCGGGCGGATCTGCTCCCGTAGCCGAGCTTAGCACTCCCGAGGGAGATATGGAGCTTAAGAAGAGCGGCTCGGAGAGCGGATACGAGGTATACGTATTTGCGGAAAAGACGGTCTATGAGGACGTCAAAACCGAATACGGTACTATCCCCTCTGAATACGCAAACCCCACTCTTTATCCTATCGCAATATTCAATAAAGCAAAAGAATTCGTAAAAGCGACCGATGACTTCACGGTCGATGCCGCAAAGGCGGCAAGCGGATCAGGGGACGGAGCAGTCATTCTCATAAGAGCTGACCTTAACCTCTCGGGCGACCTCTACGGAAATAATTTCCTAAGCACGGTCAACGGAACTATAACGGTTGACCTCGGCGGCAACTCTGTTGAAATGGGCACGAAGCCCACGAGCGGAAGAGACGCCTTCATAAGGCTTGAGGCATGCCGCGTGGGATATACCACGAATATCGTCGTGAAGAACGGAGAGCTTCTGACAGGAGATAACCCGATAGTAAGATTTGCGGCTATCAACGGCAGAGTACCCACGACGTATAATGACGGCGGCACAGAGAAGGCATTCAGCTATTGGAATAACACGAACCCCGAGCTTATCCATAATCTTTCGGTAACTCTTGACGGAGTAAAGATAACCCTCGGCTCTGTCAGCGGTAAGTATCTTCTTCTCTATACGGGCGCAAGCTCGGGATACACCGTGATACCCGAAGCGGCAAATAATAAGCTCATACTTAAGAATTGCGATCTTGACTTTACAGATCCCACCTTCTCGGCTCCGATCTTCGCGTCGAACGTTTCCGTCCCTGCGGACGTTATCCTTGAGGGCGGCACTCTCACCTATAACGATAATACCAAGATCAAATGGGAAGCGCTCAACGTTGCAAGCGACTCCGAGCTTTCGGTAGCTCCGAATGAAAGCGGCGAGTATCTCACTGTTAAGGTCCCCGAGGCTATGAACGTTTCAACCGAAAGGGTAGTATATAAGGGTGATACCGCCTTTACCTACGAGCTTTATAAGAAGGCTGCCTCGGAAGGCGTCAATATCTTCACCTTCCGCCCG
Source organism: Clostridia bacterium (assembly GCA_017462605.1). Classification (GTDB taxonomy): domain Bacteria; phylum Bacillota; class Clostridia; order Oscillospirales; family CAG-272; genus UBA1740. The sequence goes on from JAFTQV010000060.1 coordinate 15,838, forward strand.
AAGGAATTGAAAAACGTAAGCGTCACCGAAAGCATGACCTTAAGCGATGATTTCATCCTTAAGCTTTACGTCACAAAGCACGATGCGGTAAGCGCGGTCAAAATCGGCGATGCCGTATACGGTAAGTCCGAGCTTGAAAGCTATATCAACGGCGACTTCTACGTTATCCCCTATGCGATTAAGCTTACCGATGCCGAGTGCGATATCAAGGCAGAAGTAACTCTCTGTTTCGCCGAGGACTATAAGTCCGAATACACCGTAGGACTCATAGAGTACGCAAAGGCAGGACTTCTCGGCTCGGAATGGACCGAGGCTGAGAAAGCAATGGTCAGCTCGATGCTCTCCTTCACAAAAGCGGCGTATAGCTACTTCGCTTCGGTAGAAGAGCTTGATAGCGCGAAGGTGACCGCCCTCGAAGCTAAGCTCGAAGGTCTTGCTTCGGATACCGACTACACAGTCCCCGCAGCGGAAAACAACACGATCGGTCTTTCGGGCGCGACTGTCAATATCGGCTCGGAAATAAAGATATTCTTCTTCCCGAAGGAAGGATTTGCTCCCGAAAGCTTCTCCTTTAAGATCGGAGATACCGCCCTCACCCCCGAGGTTAAGGACGGCAGAATAGAGCTTTCGATCCCCCACTATATGCTCGGCGAAGCTATCGAATACACCGTCGAGGGCGCGGAAGGAGTCGGAGCATATAACCTTTCGACCTATTACACCTATATGGCAGGTGAGGGAGAGGGAAGCGAGCTTCTCCTTGACCTTGTTGAAAAGCTTCTTGCATACGTAAGCGCGGCAAAGGCAAAAGTTAACGTTTGATCCGATGCGGAATCGATGATATACACGCCGAGCGTGATGATATGCAATTCCTACGGAATCGATGATATACACGCCGAGCGTGATGATATGCAATTCTTACGGAATTGATGATATACACGCCGAGCGTGATGATATGCAATTCTTACAGAATTGATGATATACACGCCGAGCGTGATGATATGCAATTCTTACAGAATTGATGATATACACCGCGTTTAACGCGGTGATGATATACCAAGTCTTTGACTTGGATATGCACCCCGCGCGTCATCCTGAGCGGAGCGAAGCGGAGTCGAACTGCGAAGCAGCAACGAGCGTCAGCGCAGTTGGGATCTCGCGGGGGATGCAGATCAATCTAAAACAATTACTAATCAAAAAACAAAAAATAAATTTTAAAGAAAAGAGGAAAAAAGCATGAAACGCTCTAAAATTCTCGCGCTTTTTATCACCTTAGCACTTCTCGTCGCTACGTTCGCGTGCGGACTTGTCATCTTTGCTGATGATACCGTAGCGCCCGGAAGCAAGGGTGAAATAAGCGTATATCTTATCGCAGGACAGTCCAACGCGGTAGGATATGCAACCGATCTTCCGAGCGATGCAGCGGCAGACGCTCGCTACACGGAAGGATTTGACAACGTCCTTTATTTCGGTCATCACGAAGGCAAAATGATGAATGACTTTACCGAAACCAAGGTAAAGCTTGTTGATAAGACCGAGGATAGCTCGGGCGCCGAGCTTGGACTTGCTTCCGTTCTCGGAAATATGGACGGCAATAGCGCGATCATTAAATGCGCATACGGCTCAACCAAGCTCTATCCCGAAAGATACAACGGCTCAGGCGATTTGAAAAAGACCTGGACTCCGCCCTCATACCTTGAAGCTAAGGGAAAAGAGGCAGACGACCAGATAGGTATTATGTATACCTACTTTAAGCAAACCGTTACCGCGGGTATCGAAAAGCTCGTTGAAGACGGCTATACTCCCGTCATCAAGGGTATGCTCTGGATGCAGGGTGAAAGCGAAACCAACGATGCCAAGGATGCGGACGGCAATGCGCAGACAACGGCTGCAACCATGAGCGCTGAATACTATAATTTTCTCACCGTTCTTCTTTCCGATATAAAGGCTGATGTTGGAAAAATAGTTGATCAGGACCTTAGTGAAATGCCCTTCGGTATGTCTCTCGTATCTCCTAACCCCACCTCTGTAACAGGCAAAAGTGAAGAGAAAATGGGATACGTTAAAACCATAAATGATGCTATGAAAAAGCTCGCAGCCGAGGGTACTAACTGCTTCACTATCGATCCCTACAAAGCAGATAATTTCTATCAGCCCGATACCTGGCATTACAATGCTGATACTCAGCAGTACGTAGGCGAGCAGTTCGTCGCAGGCGCTTTCGGAAAGAACCTCGTTGCCTTTGACGGCGCGAATGCTAAAATGAATACCACTCTTGCCGAGGAAGGCGAGAGCGTTACCGTCAAGATCACCGCGGCTCGCGGCTATGAGGTATACTCTATCACTAAGACAGTAGGCGGCGAGACAGTAAACGTACCCGTCGCAAAGAACGGACTTTACACTATTGACTCAATGCCCGCATCCGAGGTGCGCTTCAACGTAACCACCGTAAAGCGCGGCTTGACCGACGTTGAGACCGAGTACGGCACAGTACCCACTTTATATGCGGACGCCGAGGCTTATCCTTGGGTAGTATTCAATAAGGGTAAAGAATTCGTCGGCGCAGCGCTTCAGTTTACCACAGTGGCATCAGGTCTTGCGCGCGATGCAGGCGACGGCGCGGTAATCCTCTTAAGACGTGATATTGACTTTGCTGACACGGCAGAAGCAGCTCCCAAGAACACGACGTTCAGCCAGGTTGACGGCTCTATAACGGTTGATCTTGGCGGTTATACCGTAATTCAGGGTGCCACAGGCAGCGCTGACGCGTTCATTCGCCTTGAAGCGACTAAGGCAGGCTATTCTACCACAGTTACACTTAAAAACGGTAATATAAAGAATAGCATGGATCCTATTGCTAGATTTTCGGCTATTGGAACCAGAGTACCTTCCGAATACATCAAAACCGATGAATCAACAGGTACAACGACTTATAATAATGCAGATGAAACTACCATACATAAGCTTGCGATAGTTCTCGAAGATCTCAATATTTCGTATGAAAGCGAGCGCGGAACGTTTGCTCTCGTTGCAACAGGCGCAAGCACCCCGAAGGAGTCTCTTTATTCTGCAGCTAACACACTCACCGTTAAAAACGTTAATATTGATTACGGTACGTCTATTGCAAAGAACAGCAGCGGAAATAATACCACGGGCAGTGTTTTATCATCGGGAACTTACTTCCCGCTGAACGTTGATCTTTATGGCGGAAGCATAAAGGCGGCAGAGATGGAAGGCGACTATTTCTCGACGATTAATGCAGGAAAAATTACCTGCTATCCCGGAGACGACGGTAAGTATACCACTCTTATACTTTCCGCGGATTATTATGCAAGTCTCGAGGATAAGGTTGAGTATAACGATGAGCAAACCTCTTTTGATGCCGAAGGCAATGCTATGGGATTTGCATTCCTTTCCAAAAATGAAAATACTGTTGAGTACGTTCTCAGCGCGGAAGACGTTATTGCAACTAAGTACGGTAATATTCCAGCAGCTTACGCATCGACGAGTACGTATCCTTGGGTAGTATTTACAAGTGAAGGAAAATTCCGTGGCGCAGGAAAGAAATTTACTACAGAAGTTGCGGCTTATGCTACCGGATATGACTCCAAAACAAAAGTAGCGAATGATCCTATTCAGAATTCTGTTATACTTCTTCGCACCGACACTTCTTTTGACGGCACTTCTCAGGGTAAAGGAGCGCAGCAGCTGACTTGTGTTGATAATGCGAATATTCTTATAGATCTTGGCGGACACACCTTGACAACTGCGGATTATGACAGCGCCGATTGCTTTATAAGATGCGAAGCTTATCAGACCGGTTATACTACAAATATAACTGTAAAGAATGGTAAAATACTCAACGGAAATAATGCGATCGTAAGATTCTGCGCTCTTGGTACTACTGCCAGAAATTCAAATGGGCATAATGCTACAGCTGCCTCAACTGCAGGAGAAGATAATTATGCAACCGAGTCTGTAACCGATCCTCATGAATTCAATGTATTAATAGACGGAATCGAAATAGTTCTTGATGGTAATTACACGGCAGATTATGCATTAGTCGGTGCGGCAACATCCGGTATTTCAGGACAGGGCTCAAACAATAATGTTACATTTAAGGATTGCTCGATAGATCTCAGCCAAAGATCCGGAACGTTAAAATATATGTCTAATGCTCCTACGGCATATCCTGTAACGGTTTATGTGTTGGGCGGTAGTATAAAATCCTTGAATACTGCAGGTTTGACTCATACGAACTTCTTTGGCGGCTCCGGAACCAAGAAATTTGGACCCGGAAGTGACGGAAAGTATACGACATATACTACCCTTTATACCGTAGATTCTGAGACATCGGAAGAAACTATTGTATCGCCTATTCCCACTAAGACTTATACAGATACAGAAACCTCTAATTCGGTTAAACTTCTTGAGTACAGCAAAGATGAGACCAATTCCACATATACCTACATAATGAGTTCTCTCGTTACCGATTACGGAACGATCACCTCAACTTATGCATCAATTCTTGATTATCCAATCGTAGTATTTGCGGCGGACGGAACCTTTAAGACCGGTACTAAAAGCTTTACTGAAATTGCGGCTAAAAAAGCATGCGAAGCAGGTGACGGAGCAGTTATCCTTTTCAGAAGAGATATGGTTTTCGATACTCAGCCTTACGGAAATAATTATTTGAGTACTGTAAATGGTACTATCTACGTTGACCTTGGCGGTCATACTATGGATATGGTTGAAAGCGGAAAGGATGCCTTTATCAGACTTGAGCCTGCCTTTGCAGGATATAGCACGCACGTAAAGGTTTATAACGGTAAAATCATCGCAGGCGCAGATCCGATCGTAAGATTTGCGGCTGTAGATGGCAGAGTTCCTACAAGTTATGTAGATGCTAATGATGAAACTCAGACCTTTGATTATTGGAGCAACACTGACCCCAAGCTTATCCACAATCTTAAAGTAACGCTCGATGGACTTGATATTTCTCTCGGATCTACCGCATCGAAATATATGGTTCTTTATACGACCGGTTCGAAGAATCTTTCTAAGTCAGCGGCAAATAATAATCTTATAGTTAACAACTGTAATTTTGAGGTAGGAAGTAATTCATATTCGCCCGTACCTAAGCTCTTCGCTTCTAACGTAACAGTTCCCGTTAACGTTGAGCTTGTTGGAAGCACACTTAATTACGAGTCACAGTCTGATCTTATTTGGGAGTCAATGCACTCTACTACCGGCTCAGTGAACTTCAAAAAGAATGAAGACGGCAAATACTTCACATTCACTCTTCCTGATAGCGAGACCATTTCGACAAACAAAACGGTAGTAGCGCCTGACGGCACAACTTACACCTACACCACCTATAAGGTATCCTCGGAGAACGGTTACTCAACCTATACATTCCGTCCCGAGGAGCTTTCAGACATCACCGTAAAGACCAACGCTACTCTTTACTCCAACTTCGTATTCAACGTTCACGTTAAGGCGCTTGACTCTATCGAGTCTATTACCCTTGCAGGCAAGACCTACACAGGCGATGAGCTTGCAGCAATGAAGGTTGGCGATAATTACGTGATCCCCGTTTCCGTAGCTGCTATGGATGCGGCAGAGGATATCATTCTCGAGGTCACCGCGGCTTATGCCGAGAAGTATACGGGCAACTGGGATCTCGGTCTCGTTAAGTATGCCGATAAGGTAATTTACGGCAGCGCAACCGAGAAGTCCAAGACAGTTGTTGAGGCTATGCTTTCCTATATCAAGGCTGCATATACCTACTTCAATACTCAGGGCAACGTAAGCGATGAAGAGCTTGAAGCTGCAAAGACTGCTATCGATAGCATTCTCGGAGCAGATTACGATGACCTTAATACCCCTGCCTTCGGCGAGACCGCAGAGAATAATACCCCCACTCTCACCGGAGCTACCGTTAACCTCGGATCGGTCATCAAGTTCATCTTCATCACCGACGGAACGTACGCCGCAGACCTCTATAAATTCAAGGCAGGCGGATACGATCTTGAGACAACCGTCAGCGGAAACGTCATCGAGGTGACAACTTATGCTTACGCATTAAGGGATACTCTTACCTATACCGTAGAGGGTACCGACGTTTCAGGTAGCTACAATATCAAGTCTTACTATGACTACATGGCAGGAGAAGGAAACGGCTCTCTAGAGCTTATCAACCTTCTTAAGAGAATGTGGTTCTACTCCGAATCTGCTCTTGGATACAGAAACGAAGTAATCGCTAATTCTTAATTCGTTCAGAGGTGAAAAAATGAAAAAATATACAAACCCCAAGCTTGAACTGCTTGAAATAGAAAACGTAGATATTATAACGACCTCTCCGAACGGATCGACGGGCTCTGTAACCCCCGACGTAGAAGAAGGAGAAGCAGGCGGCTGGTATAGTCTTTGACTTAAAGCCGTAATACCTTAATAATAAAAGAGGAAAGACAATGAAAGAAAAATGGACAAAGGAAAAGGTGTGGGCATGGTATAACGCCCACCCCTGGATCAGAGGCTGTAACTTTATAGGAAGCGACTGCGCCAATAGGCTTGACCAGTGGCAGAGCTACGGCAGAGAAGAGAGAATGAAGACTGCGGATAAAGAGCTTGAGCTTGCCGCGTCTATCGGATTCAATACCATTCGTCTTATAGCTGATTTTGACGTATGGCTTCAGGAGCGCGAAAGCTATATGAGCGTGCTCGAGGAGTATCTCACTATTGCCGCAAAGCATGGCATTTCGGTGTGCTACGTTCTTGCAACCGAGGTTCTTCTCCCCAGAGGTATTGATGAGCCCTTCAAGCCGAAGCCTCTTGGCGAGCAGTTCTATGCGATAGGCTACCACCAGGGAAGACTCCCGATCTCCGAGGAAGAAGCCGCAAAGAAGCCCTATCATTACCTTTCAAGAGATGGACTGCGCGAGAAGTTCGTTGAGATGATCGAAGAGATCGTCACAAAGTATAAGGATGACGAAAGAATTCTTTTCTGGGACGTCTACAATGAGCCCGGCATCGCTCTCGGCAGAGATGCTATTCCGATCCTCGATAAGGTGTTTGAGACCGTCAGAGCCTGCGACCCCAGCCAGCCTGTAACGGCGGATATCTGGAGAGGCGTAACGAACGGCGGCATCAAATTCCCCGAAGAGGCGCACGCAGTTGAACTCTCGGATTTTGTAAACTTCCATTGCTATGGAAGCCTCGAAAAGACCGTTCTTACCATAGACGAGCTGAGAACATTCGGCAGACCTCTCGTCTGCACTGAGTGGATGAACAGAATAAACCACAACAACGTTGAGGATATCTATCCTATCTACTTCCTCGAGAACGTTGGATGCTATTGCTGGGGCTTCGTTGTTGGTAAAACCCAGACCAACGAGCCTTGGGAAATGTTCTGGAAGCACTATTACGATCCCGAGAAGCAGGTCGACTATGACTTTACCAAGTGGCAGCATGACCTCTTCCGTACGGGAACTCTCCGCCCCTATGATCCTAAGGAGATCGACCTTATCAAGCGCTTTAACGCGATAGCCGATAAGCGCTGGGCAGAGAAGAAGTGATGCTATGTTTATTTCGTAAGCGAAATAAACATAGCAATGAATTGCAACCTTGCGGTTACATGAATTGAGCACAAGTGCTCATGAATTGGCTTCGCAAAGGTGATGTGTCACCTGCGGTGGCAATATAATATAACCCCAAATACGTCTTTGGGGGGGGCAAGGGGACATTTGGACACCAAATGCCCCTTTTTTGCCGAGTGCAAACGAAAGCTTCCCTCTCAGTCGCTTTCAGCGACAGCTCTCCCGAAGGGCGAGCCTATGCCGAGTGCGAAGGAAAGCATCCCGCCCAAGTCGCCTTCGGCGAGTCGATATATTCACTTTCGCGAAATACGTTCACGAAAGATGAATTCGATATATCTCGCTTTGCTCGATTCGATATGCCTTTCTCACGAAAGGCTCGATATGTCACCTACGGTGACGTGATATAAA
>JAFTQV010000061.1 GCA_017462605.1 Clostridia bacterium
AGGTATGTAATCTTATTGGCAAAGAGCGCGAATTCTACCGTGTCCCCAAATGCTATCAAGGTATACCCGAGGTTGACTACTGCTACGCAAGCGAACAAAAATAACAGCCACGGCTCGTTCTGCTTTTTACGCACGAACAGAAAGTATAATGGTAACAGAGACAGCGAAAGCAAAAACAACGCCCCGTATGTCCATTGCATAAAGTCACACCTCCTTTGACGATAGTTTAGCATTGTAAATAATTGATTATATTATTATGGCATATAAATGTGAATAAATCACGGTGTTTTGACTCATTTGCAAGGATTCGTGTCAAAAAATCGGCATCGGATTTTTCACCGATGCCTGAACCGTTCTACAGTTTGTCTTGCGCTTTTTATTGAATCTATCCCTTTTTCAAGCTATCTCTTTATGCCAAGCTTTTATTTGAAAAGCAAGCCGAGAAGCTCGGAGAGGGATTTCTTTTTAATAACGAACCAGAAGAGCGAGATGCCGCCGGCAGATGCCGCTACGGTGGAAGCGGTCACGATAGCCGAAACCGCGCCGCCCGATATAGGCTCCTTCGGGATCAGCTCGCCGCAATTCTCGCAAGGCTCGCCGTCCTTTCCGACGTGGAATGCGGCGGCTCTCGTCTGCTCATTGCAGACGTTGCATATCGCATCGCAATCGTTATCATAGGTATGCTCGAGGGGCTCGCCGCTCTCGGCGCCGCATGCGCAGGTCGCCGCGTGAAGGCAGGTCGCCTCACCGAAGGTGTGCTGCTCTTTGCGCGCAAATTCGCCGCAGCAGGCAGTGACAGCCACGTGCTGATCCGCATTTTCGGGATCGGGATAGAATAAATACTCGCCGCTCGCGTGCTTACTATGATCGCGATCTCCGTAAGGAGTGCCGCAGGATGCGCAGAGCGCAGGGCTCTGGCAATTTGCCTCGCCGCCGCTGTGATAGTCCTTTTCGATAAATACGTCGCAGCATGCATGATGAACCGTGTGAAGCGAGGGGTTATCCATATCCTGCCTGTATGCGAATGACTCGCTTGCATGGTCGGCAGGCTCAAGCTCGCCGTACTCCGCTTTGCAATACTCGCAGACCGCCTTCGCTATGCAGGTCGCGTCGCCGCCGGAATGAGTATAGGACGTGGACTTGCCGCAGCAGGCGTAAAGCTCATTGTGACGGGTCGGGTCGCTTTCGTCCGGAATATACTGATGCTCCTCGGCGTGGTTTTCGGGGTTGATCTCACCGTAAGATCCGCCGCAAAGAGAGCATATCGGCTTTGCGTTACAATAGGCTGTGCCGCCGCTATGATCTTCCGAAACAACAGCGCCGCAGCAATGATAAGTGACCTTATGTGTGCCGCCGTCATTGGTGTAGGTGCGTTCATCGGATGAATGGTTGGTGGGATCAAGCTCGCCGTACTCCCAGCCGCACTCAGAGCAGACCGCGCGCTCGGTGCAGGTCGCGGGGGTGATATGAGTATGGGCAACCGTTTCTTTAGTACCGCCGCAGCAGACGTACACGAGAAGGTGGCTTTCATCGGGCGATGAAACGTTGGGGTATACTATAAAGTCTTTGCTTTCGTGCCTGTTATGCGCGTAATCGCCGTAAAGAGATCCGCATATATCGCAAACAGCCTTCTCCCGACAGGTTGCAGTACCGCCGGAATGCGCCGTAGCTCTTACGTAATCGCATCCGCTGAGATTGCAATCGTAGTCGCACGGATTATCAAAGATATGGCAAATGTTCATTTCGTCGTTATGAGAAGGCCACGAGGACGTCTCGTGCTCCACGTAATAAAGCCTTGATACGTCATTGCCTTCCTTATCAAGCACCTTGACTCCGCTGACGTATATCTTGCCCTGCGATTCGCTTATGCTGAAATAAACTTCAACAAGCTCGTGATTAAGATGGATAACGTTGCCCGCCTCCATAATTACCTTTGTGGGATCGTATTCTACTCTGCCCTCGGAGAGATTATACTCATGGGGCTTAAGATTCATCGTGAGCTTCTGCTTCGCGTAAAGCACAGACTCGTACTCAGCTCCGCTCTCGTTGATCACCTTAACGGTATAAATACCAGGCTCGACGATCTCGGATATGCCCTCGCCGAAGCTGTTGAAGAACAGAAGGGTGAAGGACGTCTCGTAGCTGCTGTCCATTCCCGCGCCGTTAACTTCAACGGTGACACGGTAATCGCCCTCAGCGGCAAACACGCCGCGCACCGCATTGTAGTTCGGATCCCATTTCTCAACGAAGGTATGGTTATAAAGATAGATCTCATCAAGAGCGGTGGCGTTGCCATTCTTTTCAAGCACCTTGAATCCGTCAGGATCAAATACTTTGACCGTGTAATTAAAGCTGCTTCCGTTTGGCGTAAGTCCTGCCGCGGGCGGAACGGAAATAATAATATTCGGGCTGATAGGCTCTCCGTCAGACACAAAGTCGGTCTCAGTGGGATAGACGTATCCGGGATTTCTTATTAAAATATATACAGTACCGTTCTCTGCAATTTCCTCATTGCCGCCTGAGTGAACGACGTAGCCGCCTACCTCGTAGTTAGAGTTAACGGGCATTCTGTACTGCACTCTGTAACCGCCCGCCAAGGGTATAGCGGGATCGGTATTGGAAGAGCCCTCAAGCGAGCCGCCCTCTGCGGCTTGAAGGTATATCTCAAGCTTCAAGCCAAGAGACTCGAGGGTATCTGTGTTTATAAATCCTTTTACATTATAGCTGAAAGCCTTGCCTGCATCAAGAATGTAGTAGGTATTACTATCTCTTTTCTCGGTCTTGGTATTCTCCGGGGCGTAAAGATCAACGGTAAGCATGCGCTTGGTCACCCTGAACTCAAGGTCAAGAGAATTGCTTATAAGGCTGCCGTCCTTACTCATAGCGTGTACTCTGAGAATGTAAACGCCTGCGTCCTTGGGAGAATCTATCGCGCGCTCCGCAAAATATCCACCGTAGAAGTCGCTGCCCGCGATGAACCACTGATAAGATATATCCGCTCCTGCCGAAATATTGAAGTGCTCAGCCTTTACCTCGGGGATAGGATCGCCGTAGGTTACGGACTCGGGATACGACTTATTTGATATAGAGAGGGTAAGATCCGGCAAAATAAGCGCCGTCACCTTATCGCGAAGAAGCGTAAGCTCGATATTATCGCCGTGAGAGTGAGAGGTGAGATCGGCTTTAACGTTAACGGTATACTTACCGACTCTCTCGCTTGGAGAGTCATCAATGGAGATATCGAGGTCAACATCCCAGACCGCGTCTCCGCCAAGCTCATACTCCACCTCGAATTTTTTGTTGCCGTCATAAATTTTTTGTACATCCTTCGGATCTACCGTCACCCTTGCGCGTTCCACGGTGAAAACGTCCTCGTAGAGATACTCATATCCCTCAAAGCCGCCATTTCCGACGATGAGAACGTCATAGATGCCTACGTTTTTAACGCCTGCGGGTATTTCTTCGGGACGTCCGTAGTAGTCGTACTGTATTTCGCTTATGCGCTCACCTGTCAAGGGGTCGAGGAAGTAGGCATCAAAATCGCGGGAATACGTAAGTCCATCCCGAAGATTGTCAAACAAAACGTCTGCGTAATGCCTGTTACCGTTATATTTCACAGTCAGGGGAGTCATACCGATAAGCTCTTCAAGCTTATTGGAGAAGATGACCTTAGGCTCATCGTTTACCTTCGTTCTGCTGCCGTTTATATCGATATACGCATTGAACTCCAATCTCGCGATCATCTTACCGCTGAAGGCGTAGAACGGCGTCCAGTCAGCCTCGAGGACGACCTCGGTGGTTTCTTCGCAAAGACCGCATACGGCTTTTACCTTAAATCCAACGCCAAAAACTCCGATTCCGTCTACCCATTCGAAGGTAGAGTGATCAACAGAGGTATACGATCCGTGCTTTATCTGACCGAGATCCTCATTGGAATAAGTAACTCTTACGCCGTCGCAGGAAACTACTCTATATACCGTCTTTGCGCTTCCGTCCTTGCGGTATACGGGATACGCGTGGCCGCCACTGCCTAAATTCTGCTTCCAATAGGGATCGATCCTGCGTAGTCGGTAGGTGATCATACCCGAAGCAAAAGCCTCTGCGGTGAATGCGAATTTTCCGTCACTTTCGGGAGCAAGACGGTAGCATCCGCTATAAAAGATACCTTCGCTCTCGGATGCAGGCGTAGGTATAAGCTTGCCGTTCGAGGAAAAATCAACGTCAATTCCGTTATTGGTTACGTTATAGATGAAAGAATAGGATAGGCTTGCCTTAGCGGTAAGAGTACCGACTACGCCGCCCGCATTATCGCCCTCGAGCATAACGTCTGTCACAGCGATGCCGCTGAAGCTCGAGCAATCGTCCGTCTCATCGCAAAGTCTGCCAACGATGCTGCCCGCATCAGATCCCGAGAAGGATGAGTCGCTTAACGTAATATTATTTACCTCTACGTTTTTGCCTACCGCTATAATGCCCGCAGGCTCGCTGCCCACGGCGTTATATTCAATTCCGCTTACCGTTTTGCGGTTTCCCTGAATATCGAGGTTCATAACGGGAAGCTCCGATGTTCCCATAGGAACGAAGGGAACGCCCTCAAAATCGAGATCCGCGGTCAGCGATACGTATTTTTTCTCGTTAAGGTGGCAAAGATATCCGCCGCCGTTCAGCCACTCGGCAAGCGCATTCCATTCGCCGACAGTGCTGATCTTCACTTCAAAGCCCGTATTTGAGCTATTCTCTATTTCGGGCATCCTGTAATGATATTCGCCGTAGGTTTCAATGCAAACGCCGTTTTCTCCGTAATTATGAAGAGAGGGATCGTCCACCTTGTGCCCGCAATCGTTGCAGCTGCTCGCATAGCAAGCCACGGGAGCCGAAAGGTCAAGCGAGGTGAAGCTGCACGGCTCGGTATAGACCTTAACGCCGCAGCTGAGGCACTCGCGGCTATGTGTACCTTCGCCCTCGTTATATTCCCAGACAGAAGACACGTCCTTATGATTGCTCTTATCGGGCTCGCCGTAGGTCAAATGGCATACGGAGCAGAACGCCGCATTAAGGCAGTTAGCCTCATCGCCCTCTGCCGGAGTATGAATACATCCGAGGTCGACGAAATTACTTACGTAAGAGGTGGATATTCTTTCGGGATCATCCGATCTTTCGGAGAATACCAGCACCTTATCTCCATTTTCATAGAATTCGGGAAGAGTGAGAGTGAAGGTCTCGCTCTCGGCAACCTTTTCGCCGAGCGAAGACGAGGCGGTTACCTTTCCTGCCGTGCCGTAATACTTTTCGTTGCCGAGGGAGTCGGTTACGACGTATGATATACGGCTTTCGCCGGCCTGATACCAGCCATTGTTTCCGATATGGTTCTTCACGGTAAAGGTCACGGTATTGCCCTTGACGTCTGTGAGAGCCGCCTCAAGCTGCGCGCCTTCCTTATATTCGGGAGCGTTGAATGCCAGGCGATAAGCATTGTCCGCAACGCGCTCCAAGAAAGCGATATCCGAGGTCTCTATATTGAAGGCATTTCTGGTTGCATGGATATTCTGCGCGGATGAGAAGGTCACCTTTCCGTTGCTATCGACAATACCCACCATCTCGCCCGTCTTAGCGGTGTCACCGAGAGCGGTGCGAAGCCACCAGGATACGGGGCTTCCTTCAAAAACGTCGGCAGCGATGAAAACAGACGCTGCGGAAGCGGACGAGAATACCGAATCTCCAACGTACTTATAAAGCTCATCAGCCGAGAGGGGGAATACCTTCGCGCCGTCAAGCAGGTTAATGGAGTCGACCTCGTTGCCATCGCCGTCAACAACGCTCCAGAAATACTCGCCGTTACCCTTAAGGAAGCCGAAGTGCCCGTTCATATCCGCGCCGACGTCTGCCTTGGTGATAGGACGGATATGATCAAGCTCCTGCGGAAGGGAGTCCGCGGTAGAGGTGTTTACGTATGAGATCTCATATACGGTGTAAGCGCCGCTATATATTTTCTGCAAAAGCGCGCTTCCGATGTATGAGTTTTCGTCAGCAAGATAGTCCGCGACGGTATCGTCGTTATAAGGTGAGAACCTTGATGAGGACGTTGCTCCCTCGGCGAGAAGAAACATAGCTCCGCTTCCGCCCGCATTGTCCGCATTGGGATCGAGAACGCGGTTTATGAGCGATACGTATTTCTGATTTGCGCTGTCGTAACGTCTGCCGTAGTAGACGTACGAGGTCGGCTTATAGTAAGCTCCGTCGCCCGTATCGATCCTGACCGGCGCGGTCAGGACGTCCTTATAATCAAAGGCGAAGTTCGGAGTATAGCTATTCTCCGTCTCCATGGACACGGCGGCAAGAGCGTGACTTACGATACCGCCTGCGAGCATAAATATCACCGCGATCAGCATCGCTCCCTTTGTTATTATTCTTTTTATTTTAGTGTTAGTCATATCTAACCTCCGTGTTTATTAATGCCAATATCTGTTGCTTTGCCCGGGGCGGATGCTGCCCGCCCCGCAGGATTTTTACTGTGTGATTTTTCTCTTTTTCTTTATAATAAAGATCGCGAGAGCCGAAAGACCGAGAGCAAGAGCTGTTGCGGTTGGGATTATCCAGATTGCGTGGTCAAATCTCTTTATTTCGAAGGACGAGGAGAGGACGCCCTTATAGTTGCCCTTTCCGTAGGCGGTAACGATACCTTCCTTGCCGTCCTCGCTGACCTTGTATTCAAGGGTATAGTCAACGCCCTCGGCGAGGGTCCTTCCCCCTGCCGTTACCGTGACGGCGGGAGCTTCCTTATCCTCGCTCTCGGTGAGGGTGATAATTCCGTCCGAGATGCTGCGCTCGGTTATTTCGAAATTAAGCACGCGCATATTCTTGCACTTGCCGTTTTCGGTTGCGGTAATTATTACGGTGGCGATGCCGACGTTTACGTTATCAAGGTATGATACCTCATAGTCAACGCCCTCGCCAAGCTCCTCGCCGTCAGCAAATATTTTCACGTCAGGCTCGCGAGCTTCGCCGCTGTATATCTCTTTGCCATCTGCCAGATCAAGCATAATGCTTGCGACGGCAAGATCCACGGTAATAAGCCTTACCATAGCCGTTTTGCCTTCAAGAGTAGCGGTGACTATTCCCTCTGCTCCGCTATCGCCGACGAGCGATCCTCTTTCGCTGACGCTTGCCGTGCGTCCGTTGATTATCTCAGCGCCCCATTCTATGCGGGATGCCGCCGATGAGCCTTCGTTCATGGTTACGTATTTGCCTTCGGTCTTAAACGCCATCGAAAGCTGCTTTGCAGAGCTGCCGCTGACGATCTCGGCGATCTCTCTGCCGTTATAAAGGATAACAGGAGTAAGATCCTCGTTGCCGAGAAGTGAATTTGTAAGAGTGAAGCCGAAGGGCATACTTCTGTTGCCCGCTCCGTCATACGCGAAGGCGGTCACGGTCTGATATGCGAGAGTTTCGTCCGTGGGTACTTCGGCTGTGAAGCTTCCGTCCTCATTTGCAGTCACGGTCACCGTTCTTCCGTCCGCAACGCTTATTTCTATTATAGCGTCCGCTTCTGCTATACCGCTGACGGTAATGCTCTTACCGCTGAAGAAGCCGCCGCCTTGGTGCGAGGATATAAGCATTCCCGGCGCTTCGGTATCGACCGTGAAGGAGTACGTCGCGCGGAATTCGTCATAGCTTTCGGTGACACCGCCGACGGTCAGACTGTAGCTTCCGTCCGCAAGATTTTCGAATTCAAGGCTGCCGCCGTCCCAAGCGAAGGTCTTTTCGCTTACGGTAACGTCCCCCGCTTCGCTGTCCCACGATGCGGTAACACCGCCGTTGAAGGAGTAGTAGCCGTCAAGGAGCTTGCTGACGCCGCCGATATTGACGGTAACGTCGCTTCTGTTGACTGTATCGACCTTGGAGTCGCCTACGCCGATCTCAACTTCGCTTGTGCCGTCTATCGAGAAGGTGGGCTCGCAGATAATGGGAGTCACCATCATTATCTCTTCGGTGAGGATAGGTGTTGAAAGCAGGCGCGATCCGTCATCTGCGTTTACGAAGCTCTGAACGGATACCGCGTATTTTTTACCCGCTTCAAGACCTATGAAGGTGGTAATTCCCGTCTCGGGGTCGGTCTGCGACGTCCTGCCGCCTAGGAGTATATCAGCGGTAGCTTTATCGGCGGTCTCGGTAATTATTTCCGTGAAGACCGTGGGTGTAAGACCTTCCTCTGTCACCTCGTAGACCGAGGCAAGGAAGCCGTCGTAAAGCATCGGAGACGATGCGCTTACTGTAAAGGTATAGTTGCCCGAGAGCTTTATCTTTGCCGAGTCGGGAGCTGCGGGCTGATCCGGATTTACATAGCTCATACCGACCTCTATCATCGGATTTGCTATCTCCTCGCCCTCTTCGTTCTTAAGAATGCCGATCGCCTTGATAGTATAGTCGCCCGACTGCATATTACCGGGAATGGTGATAGGCGCGGTGACAGAGGTTGGCGAAATAGTAGAAGTGTCTACGTCTGCGAGAAGGTATAGCGCTCCGTTTTCATCCTCGGCGTAGATACCGAGAGAAGCGAGAGTATCGAGCTTATCTCCGCCGAGCATTACCTCTGTAAGGCTCGGATCGACCGAGAACTCATCAAAGCTCACGAGTCTTTCAACGCCGAAGAGAGTTGGCTCGCTTGCCACCTCGGTCTCAACCTCGATAAGCTTACCGAAGGACGACTGATCGGTGAAGGATACGGTCACGGTCGCGACCTTTCCCGCCTCGTCGTACTGGAAGATGGCGTTGGTGCCCTTATTTGCAACGTGGTCTGCACTGTAAGCATCGTCGTACCATTCAAGGGGATAGTCCTCGCCGCCGACCTTTACCTTGACGAGGTCCTTATAATCGCTCGCCATAAGCCTGTTTTCCGCTCCGTAGGTTATGATGAAAAGTCCGTCCTGACCTACCGAAGGCTCGAGAGTGAAGCTATGCTCGGTGAGAGCCGAGTTTGAGCTTATGACCGTATCACCGAGATCGGATACGGTGTTGGTAATATCCATATAAAGGGTCTCGCCAGTTACGGGAGATGTGCAAAGAGCGATAGCCGCAAGGCTTATTCCATCGGGCTTGGGGATGTTGTATTTCTTTCCGATAGAGACGTCAACTCCGCCGCCCCAGTAATATTTTAAGCCGAAGGAGATGCCGATGATCTTTGCGGAGCCCCATACCTTATCGGTATCAATGCCGACAGCGGCAGAGGCTATCGTCTTTCCTCCTATGAACCATATCTTATCGGGAACCTTTAAGGTCGCGCTGATATAGCCGCAGAAGTAGAAGCTTCCGTCTTTCTCTTCTCTGGCGACCACGCTTCCCTCGCCTATGATGCAGTCGAGAATATCAACTCGCACGCCGAAGGAGATACCGAATCTCGGATACCATCTGACAGTGCCTCCGATAGAATCGATAACGGTGATACCCGCCACGGAGACCTTGGAAAGCTCGAGCGCGAAATGCTGCGCCGAGATCTCGACCTCCGCTTTAGCCGAGAGGATCGCAAATACCGCGAACTCTCCCGCAAGCATAAGAGTCAAGGGCGGAAGGGTCTGCCTGCCGAAGAAGGTCTCGTAAATATTCGAGATGCCTGCTCCGAGGCCGCGTATCCAGAATACGCCGAAGGGGTCAACGGGGACGCCGGGGTTAGTGCCGCCGATGAAGAAGGATATCTCATCGGGCACGGGAATGCCCTTGTAGCTCTTGAAGCGGAGAGTAGCTTCCATTTCGAAGAGCATCATATCCGCAGAGCCCGAAACGCCGAATTCCCAGTAGTCGTTGATTATTTTAAGGTAAAGAGTACCTTGTATGTACGGAAGTCCATCAGCATAAGCGGGAATTCCGACCTCGATACCCGTATTGAAGCCGATAAAGCCGCCCGCGCCGAAGAGAATATCATCCATATAAAGGTTGAGTGTTCCGCGCTGGGAGTCGCGCCAAGCCATCTGATCCTTGCGCAGCTGGCTATCGTTGGCGCGGAGCTGAGAGGCGGTATAACCGCTGACACCCATTTCCAGCTGTTTTTTCTCAAGCCTTGAATATTCAAGAGTAGTACCTGCTCTGCCGCCGGGGACGATGATAGAGGGGTCAAGGCTCGCTCCGAAGGCAACGACTCTTGCCAGGTCATCTCCCTGCTTCATGAGAGCAAACTGACCCGAGCGGAAGCCGAGGATAAGTCCGAGCAGAGTCTGCGCTCCGCTTGCGGCTCCGGGCCAGAGCAATGAAATGATCTCGCCGTTCTGCTCGTTATTACGGTATGAAAGCTCGCCCTGCTCGTTATAGACGGGGAGTGTGAAAAGCTTTCCTTCCTTAAATGAGGTGATAGCGAGAATTCCGTCCCAAACCTTAGTATTTGCCTTGGTCGTATAGACCTTACCCTCGATGTCAACCGTAATTTCGGTCTGATTTCCGAGAGCGTCAAAGCACTTGGTGACGGTAACTCTTCCGTTCTTGACGTCAAGAGTATCGCTGATGTTGAGGATATCTCCCGCCATGAGGGTAACGCCCTCCGCCTTGAAGTTGCCCTGCTCCTCGGATGAGAGAAGGTTAAAGTCGCCGCGGAATACGAGCATTATATCCTCGGGAGCGGTAGTGGAATTTCTGAAAGCATCCTCGCTTTCGTAGCTTACTATATCGTAATGCTTGCCGTCTCTTTCTACCGTTATGATACCGTAAACTCCCGAGCTTACGAAGCCGGGGTCACCGGGGCTTGGAACGTCTGTCACGATAAGACGGAGAGCATCGGATGTCATATCCTCGGTGCTGACGTCATTCCAATCGATGATGACCTCGTAGGTCGTGGGATCAAGCTCCATATCCAATACCAGCGTTGCGGTATTCTTTTCGGGATTGATGACTACCTTATCCTGGTCAAGCACTATATCGCTGCCGCCGCTCAAGGGGCGGAGAATGATGCGGTACTGCGACTTATCGCGGATGAGTCCGAAGTTCGTTCCCGTGATGTAAGCGAATCGCTTACCCTTCATAAATATCTTCTCGGGCGTCATACCCGTGAAGCCTATCTCGCTGCCGTCTGCGCCGGGGCAAAGCACGAAAAGCTCATCCTCAAGGACGGTGTTCTTATCCCCGAAGCTCGACTCAGCCGAGGTATTGTAAATTACTATCTTTATTTTTCTGTATCCCGTTGCGTATGTGGGGTCTATTCTGAAATCGAAGCGGACGTCGCTTCCCTCACCTGCCTTAAGCTCTCTGATCTCCTTGTAGTAGGGAGAAGTCACGGAAAAGTCGGTAACGAAGCTATGACCGTTGTGAGGATAAAGCTCTTCCTCGGGATAGATAGCGACGGCAAGCTTGCTTATCGTCTTATCCGTTGTATTCTGTATTCTGAGGGTGGTTGAGAAGTTACCGGGCAGAGTGCCGTTCTGATCGGTGTAGGCGTCGCCCTTTTCATTTAAGAACATCGAGCCGGATGACGTGAAGTTAAGCGCTACCTCAGCTTCTGTCGCGCTGTAATTTGAATAAACTCCGTAATAGAGGCTTACCGCGCTGAGATCTCCCTGCCCGTCTGAGCCGCCCATACCGTAGTAGAGAGCAACGGCGCTATCCGCTGTGAGGTGGTCTATGCTGGCGGTGGGATTCGTGAAATCAAGAGGATCGCTTGCCGAGGGGGTGTAATCGTAAACCGTGGATGCAAGGTTTGCCCAGTGAGCGAAGGTAACTCTATCGGGCTTGACCGCCTCTCCGTTGACGCTCGAATTAAGCGTGTAAGCGGTCACGGTGGGCGAGGTCTTGCTGTCGTACGCGAAGAAGTAATTGTAGTAAGCATCTCCTGCGACGCTCTTTTCTTTATCCACCGCAACGTAGCTTCCGTCGCTCTGCGCCAGCATATAGTATGCGTAATCCGTCGCTCCGAGAACGGTATCCATAAGCACTCTCGCCTCGACCTTATCAACCGTATCATCGGTCATATTGGTCGCGGTGTAGGCAATGTAAGCCATACCGTGCTGATAGCTGTCCTCACCCATAAGGGCTACCGTCTGCTTTATGAGTATTCCGTCAATGCTCCACTCTGCAACGACTGCGTTATCGGCGGACTTATAAACGCTGATCTCAGAGGTCTCGATTCCTAAGGGCGTATAATCTCTGCCGAAGATATAATCGCTGGTCTTGCCGTTTTTGGTTATACGGAATGAGGTGAAGGACGTATCGAAATCCGAATCCGAATAAACAAGATCCTTGCCGTTATCGGTCTTCGTGAGCGAGTCGCCCTCCTCGGTGGCTATCTGAAAGCCTCCGTTTTTAGTTGATACCCTGACTCTGACGAATCCGTCGCTCAGGGTGATATACCCGAGGTCGGCGGTATTTTGAGAGGCGGCGGGAATTGCTTTTATCTCCTCGCCGATCTGCTCTGCTCCCGCAACGATAGTCGCTATCGGTAATGAGACGAACGTCACTACCAGCATAAGGAGCATAGCTATAACCTTATTCATTATCTTTTTCATACTGCAACCTCCGGGGTTTAAAATAACGATTTGTTGAAATATTGTGTAATAAGTAAATTTTTGTTGTCATTTCCCCGCTACGGGTCGCCCCGCAGCGGTTTCTTTTTTTGATCGGCTATCACTTTTCGGGCTCAACTACCGCGATATAGATAAGGAAGTAATCCCTCTCCTGGTTCACGATAGCCAAGGTGTAAGTACCTATGGAAAGCTTGCCGAGATTCACCGTCTCATCAAGGCTGTAATCCTTGACTGTCTCGCCCTCGGGCTTCATCTGGGCAACCGTATTAATGCCCTCTGCGATAACTATCTTATAATAGAGATCGGATGAATCTATATTCAGGATAAGCTCCGAATCCGTGCCGATTATTATGCTTCCGTCGCGGAATACGGGAGTATCCCCGTAGGTTACGGTCGCCTCACGCAGCGAGGTCACTCGGAGTCTTGCCGAGGCGGTTGCCGCGTTGCCTGCCGCATCGGTTGCGGTGTACTCAACGTTGAAGATACCCGTTGCGGTAAGATCGGTATCGAAGCTTACTCCGTAGGTGATCTCGCCTTCCGTATCGTCTATCGCCGCGAAGTTTGAAAGAAGCAGGCGGCGAACCTCCTCGCTGTCGCTTCCTATTCTTACGGAATAGGTGGTATGCTTTATGATTATCTCGGGAGCTGAGGTATCGGGGACCGCTATTCTTTCGAGCTGCTGAGTAAGAGTATTTCCGTAGTCATCCGTAAGAATGAGATACGGTCTTATTCCGCCGAGCGGCTCGGGCACGGTTATCGCCGTCCATCTTCCCTTAAGCACCCTTGTGGGACTGCCGCCGAGCGTCAGCTCTGCATCTCTTATGGGATTGACGTAGAAGGTATCGCCTATCTCCATATCAAGCTCGGAAACGGAGAGGACTGCTCCCTCGCCGTCGGGGCGAAGGCTGAAGGATGCGCTAAGCTCGGTGAGAACAAGCTCGGAAACGGTGAAGCTATACGTTGTATTCACTCCGTTTTCTCCGCCGAATACGTAGGAGAAGCTGCCGTTTTCCGTTATTGTTCTTTCGAAGTAATACTTACCGTCCTTACCCTCTTCTCCCGCAAAGCCGTCAAGCGAGGCTTTTACGTTTGAGGAGAGGATTATAAGCACCGATCGTCCGTTGCCTGCAAGAGTGCGGCTCACCTCGGTGATCTCGGGGGCGTTTTTGTCTATATTCGTTACCGCGCCGAGAGTTGCGGTGACGTACGTTCCGTTGCTTGCAAAAACCTTAAGTTTTATTTCGTGGTGGTTTTCGGAGTAGACTGCCGTAAGAGTCGCGCCGTTTATTTTGAATTCAACTCCGTCTTCATCGTAATACGTCTCGGCTTCCACGCTCGCTATTGCCTCGGAGAA
The DNA here is from genome assembly GCA_017462605.1 of Clostridia bacterium. Taxonomy (GTDB): domain Bacteria; phylum Bacillota; class Clostridia; order Oscillospirales; family CAG-272; genus UBA1740. Next base: position 13,852 of record JAFTQV010000061.1, read on the forward strand.
GGTAAGCGTTGCTGTGACGGATGCCGAGGTGACTCTTCCCGATGCCGCGTTATCTGACCACACCGCATCGCCCGCTTGACTCATCTCGCGCAGATTTATCTCGGAAACGTTCAGATCTATAATGCCGTCCACGGCGTTATCACGCCAGATGAAGCTGTATGGTATACCGTAATTGTCGTTATCCTTAAGGTCTATATAGATCTTTCCTGCGAACTCACCCTCGCTCTCGACCTTGTCAAGCTCGGCGTAGCTGCCCGTTATCATAAACTCCTGCTGTCCATCGGGCGGGAGTATGTAAACTCGGACGAAGCTATTACCGAGGCTATCTGTCATAACTACCTTTTTGAAGGCAGGCGCGGGAGCAAGACCAACGTCGGTGACGTCGAATACCACCGCTGAGGAATTGCCCTTTGAGTCTACCGCAAAGAGGGTGAACGCCGCTCTTGCGCTGACGGTTATCAATCTTGAATTAAGCGATACGCCCGGAATATCGTCACTTTCTCCCGTATCGTAATCGGGAGCCTCAGCGTAAAGTCCTTCCTTGATGAAGAGCCTTATTCTGCTCATATCAAGCACCTCGATCTCAAATCTGAGAGCGGGCGCCCAACCAAGCTCACGGAGAAGCGAGGTCATCGATGCGCGGTTGCCGACGTAGCCGTGGACCTTGTAGCCCGTGCGGTCGGTCAATGCGGAAGAGTCTCTTGAGCTTTCAAGCTGGAGCGAGAGCTTCGACTCCGCGTTATAAGAGCCGTCTACCTTATAGGCGTAGACCTGAACGTTAGGAGTATCTTTATCCTCAATTCCTTCGCCCGTTATATCGGGAAGCTCGTATAGGGTTATGGGAAGCACCGCGACCACGCTATCCTTTAAGAGAATGCTTTCATCGCCAACGTTGGCAACTATATCCTCAGCCTTGAAGACAAATGCCGTGGGGTCGCCGGGGTGGAAGGTGTGCTTCGGAGCTATACCGCTATATCGGTCGGTCAGCTCCGCGCCGTGTGAGACAAGGTATGCCGTAACGCTTCCGTAGCGGAACTTAACTCCGTCCGCGGTCTCGGTATAATCGTTTTCATCGAAATCCCATACAACGGTGGGCTCGAGCTTTATAAGGTTTCCTATCTCGATATAGAATACCTTCTGAACGCCTTCCGAATCAAGGTAGCGGTAGGAGAAGCGTGTGTTTTCGGTGACCGTTACTATCGCCGCCTTAACTCCGCCGCCAATATCCTCATAGCTGACGCTCATTTTATCGTGATCGGTCACGTCTACCGTGATCGAGGTGGCAGGTCTTTCTATTCTGATCTTAGCGGGACCAAGGCTTCTTTCGGGAGTAGTAAGAAGAGTGACGTTTGTGCCGATATCGGAAAGATCGCTTTCTTCTACCGAATAGCTAACCTCTACCACGTTTCCGTAGTAATCCGTCACGGAATATTTAAGATCGGATGCCCCATTGTACTGCCCCGTATATACCGAGCTGCCATGCTCGCGGCTCTCGAAGGAAAGCTGAAGCTCAGCTCCGCGCTCGGTCATTACTTCATCTGCCGTATAATCAATATAGTAAAGCTCCGACTCACCTTCAAGGACAAATTTATCGCCGTAGCGGTTTACTCCGTTTATAACGAAGCTTCTTGTCGTATCACTTGGATCGCTATCGGTTTTTCTGGGGTTAGCAACGTAAACGCTTATCATTCCGTTGGCGGTATCGATCCTGGTGTACATATAACCGATCGTGTTCTCCTCTGATCTGAGAGGAAGTGTTACGGGCTCCGAGAGGTCGCCGCCAAAGAAGGTTATCGTTGAGTTATCCACGTCGATCAGGTCGCCGTTCTTCAGTCCGTCGGCTACGGCATATGAATAACTTCCGTTTCTGCTCTGATAGGAACGGAACATACCCGCGTCAACGTCGTTTGTAACTATGCTGAAGAGGTTATACTTTACCTCGGGGTTCGAGATCATTATATCCTCTGCCCTTACCTCTTTGCCGTCTATACTATGGCGAAGGTAGGTATCAAAGGAAAGCACCCTGTTGCCGAAGTACTGAGGCTCATTGTATGAGTAGCGTAAGGTATCGCGGCCGTCGGTGAGATCGTACGGATCGTCGAAATATCTGCCCTCATAATTAATATTATAGCTATCGTAGCCGTACATATCGCCGCGGTTGCCGTATCTTACCTGCGGTCCGAGCTGGGGAGCAACAACGGTCATTCCGCCATAGCCGTCCTTAGCCACGAAGAATGCGGTGCAAAGACCCGTTATGCTCGGGAAATCAGCGGTATATGAGTTTTCCGTGAAGTCGGCGTATTCACCGATCGCAAGGTCGGTAAGCATTATCGGCGTGGTCCTTTCAAGAGGAGTCGGATCGTCGAGAAATCCTTCCTGTATCTTTCCGCTTTCGCCAAATCTTCCAACGTTCATTCCGTAGTCGCTCCAAAGCTCAACGTCCACCTCGCCGTTCAGCGAGTACGCGCTTTCAACGAGGAAGCGCACGCTGTGCGCATTGACGATAGCGGGATTATCGGATGCCGCGTGAGAGATGCGGTAGCCGTCTATCGCTATATTAAGCTCGGGGCTGTAATCGGTCACGTTCACCGTGAAATACTTTACGGGGGAGACGTAGCCGTTTTCCATACGGTACTGGTAGCAAATAGTATTTGCGCCCTTCAAGAGATAGAGACCGTCAAGACCCTCTCTGCCCTTCGGTATGCTCTTTTCGTCATAAATGGCATCAAGTCCGTTTATACGGTTGAAGTAAGGCGAGGAATTTTTAGGCTTTGTTATTTCAAAGTCCTTCGCCTCGATATCTTCAAGAGTAGGCTCGGATGCAAGATTCCAGAGCTTAAAGCCGCTTACCGCTCCGATAGTCATACCCTCTACCGTCTTTTCGGTATCGGGAGCCTTGAGGATAAGCGAAAGTCCCGTAATGCCGAAGGAGTATACCGCAAAGACGCTTGAGCGCATCTGCTCTCCGTCTATGATCACCGAAACTCCAAGCTCGGTTATTGGCTTGCCGTTCTGAGATTCGATAGTATCCCACTTGACGTTGCTCATATAATCGGGGTTTATATCCGAAACGCTCTGCCTTGAGTAGCTGTAAAGACCCGCGTTATCGGCGGTCTCGGCATCGAGGACTATCCTTGAGGACTCGTATACGTCCGTATTTCCGCCTCGGCTCTTCACCGTCACTCTTACGTAATAAGCTCCACTTTCGAATGCGCCGAGGTCATGCTCGTTGCCGATAAGGAAATACTGATCTGCCGATGCGGCAAGACCCGTCACCCGAGAGACCGCGGTCTCGTTGCCTTCGGTATCTACCATGATAAGCTCTGCGTAGGAGTTGAGATAATCAAAATCTGTAAGGGCGTATTCGCCGTTCAGAACGTTTGAGATCACGTAGTGTATTCTCGTGTTGCGCATAGGGCTTATACCCTTGCGGCTTTGATTGAAGCGGTAAGCGCGGCTTCCCTTTTCCGCGTCTGCTACCACAACGTTGTTATCCCTATCGGTTATTTCGGCAAAGTCAACGCCGTGTACCGCGGGATACGTATAGTAAGGTGATACGTAGCGCGCGGAAAGGTAATTCTGATCCTTTGCGAAGCTTCCCGCGGTCGCTGCCGCCCAGACGGTCTCTCCCGTGACGGGCTTCATATCTCCGTATCCGTTTTCAAATGATATCTTCACCTCTCCGTAGTAGGTAAAGAGATCGTAAAGTATACTATCCTCTGTGAGAACGTAATCATCGCCGACCCGCTCGGGACCTATGACCTCGGAGAAGACGTCTCCCACTCCGATCTTGACCTTATACCATTCAAGACCGCGGAAGCCGAGAATGCTCGCCTCCTCACCCGTGGCAACAAGGGTGACGTATGAATACTCGGGGTCGTCTTTTGGGGTGACGTAGACTCTCGTGTATGCGTCAAGTCCGTAAAGCTCATCCTTGGGTGCACCCTTGACGGTTATTTCGTGCCTGCTGCTCGCGCGATCGAGATCGGTTGAGTAGGAGACGTCGGTCAATGGCTTTTCGGTGGATAGGATCACCTGCCTTGAGAGCGGCGCGGAGCAGTTGCCAAGCTTATCTGTCGCTCTTACCCAGACTATATCGCTGTGGACTCCTTCCGCCTCGGGAGTATCGCCGTATTCGAGAGTTATCTTGCCTAGAGCGCTTTCGCCGGGCTCGATCACTATATCGCGCCATATCGCGCCTTCTGCGTTCGGATCGTCGCCAACGAGGTACTGCATTCCCTCTACCGTGCTGATATCCTTCGCATAGACGCCGAGGGTGACCTCGATGACCGTTCTGCCAAGCTCCTCGCTCATTACGGTCTTGCGCTCAATGCTCTCGTGCCTTACAATGGGTGGGACTTCATCGATGATATACTCGATAAGCTTGGGGACTCTGGTATCGGCACTATTGCCCATAAGGTCGTCTAACCCTACGCTAACGAGGAGATTTTCAAGGAATATCTCTCCGCCCTCTATGAACATATGCAGATAATATTTTCCCGAATTTTCAAGAATGGGGTAATTCATCACTGAGCTTCCGTCCGATGCGGTAAATCTCAGGGTGGAAAATCCGTATTCGGAGATCAGAGTCTCATTCGGGTAATTATCCCCTGTTTTCTCCTCGGGGGGAAGAGCCTCGGTATCCGAGAGGATATATCTTATTTTGGTATCCTTTTCAACTCCGCCGCCGATACTGACCGAGACGGTAGAGCCGCTAAGACCCGAGATCCTCTTGAAATCCTCTTTATCGGCTACGCTTATCTCGGCGGTGACCCAGTAATTTTTACCGCCTTCCTTTTCCACCGTTCCCTCTCCGACGTATCTTACGCTGTATTCGGGTTTGGTGAAATCCGCGTAAAGATCCGTTTCGGGATCCAAAACGTTGGGGTATGCGGTGCGGTCTTCGATATCGTCATTCATTGAGACTATTCTGACCGTCGGATCCTCGCCCTCGGGAATATCAAGCTTCATTCCCTCGCTGAGGTCGATGCTCTCAAATGCAAGCATCGTGCCTTCCTTGATTCCCGTGCCGTAGACCTCGTCTATCTTGTAGCTCTGACTTGAAGTGGAATAAACCGTCAGCAGCTTTCCGCTTTCATCCTTAATATTAAAGGTAACCGAAACGGCTCTCGCCTCGTCCTCCGTGAGAGTGGTATCGAGGTAAACGAATGCGGAAAGGTTATTAGCAGGTCCGACGAAGAGATCGGAAGCGTTGAGCTTGGGATCGGGATCGCTAAGCAGCTTCGCGTATGCGGTATCGGCGTAAAGCTCGACCTTTACCGCCTCGAAGGTGTTCTTGATGAAGGACTGATCGCCAAGCGTCCAGTTGGTTATGGACGACGTCTCTATGGGATTGCCCGCGTGATCGGAGATCAGAGTCGTATAAGTATAGTCATAATCGCTGCCGCTCTGAGCCTCGCTGCGCTTGTAGTAAGAGTTGCCGTACTTCTCAACGTCATATGAGCTTACGTAAAGCTCGTCGACAGGGTCGATAAGCGCGGTATCAAAGCGCCGGTTTGCCTTCGGGATATTGACCTTGGATATCCTGCTTATGCGGAAGTTATTGTAGTTATAATAGCCGATGTTGCCTCTGAAGGTCAGCTCCTTTCCGCTGAGCTCTTTGAGGTGAAGCCTTGCGGTGGTGCTCTTGCCCGAGTCCATATTGTAAAGATCGACCTCTATCCAAAGCTCGTCGAGTCTATCCTTCGCTTCTGCCGAAGAGAAGCGGACGCCCTCGTTCATCGTGAGCTTTATTTCAAGATCTCCCGTTCCGTCCTCGTTATCGTATCTTGCGACCGAGCTTTTGGCAACCGATGGCGATATATCGTCCACAAGCGCGAAGTGCATTCCCGTCATAACGGTCGTTGTATAATCGCTGTGATAGGTCGGGATCGACTCGAAGGAAACGGAATCGTAGTCCTTCAAAAGGTATGAATAGGGGACGTCAAGGTAGCCTGTCGTCATTTTTCCGTTTGAGTCGATGGTAGTCATCAGATGACTTGCGTAGTTATTGCCTATTATCTTTATGTATCCTGTACCCGAAAGCATCGTCGCTCCGATACGGAAAACGAGCTGATCGGTATTAAGACCGAGAGTATCGGTAAGATACGAGGAAAGAACGTCCTTATCCGTAAAGGCTCCGTTCTTCGCGTAAACGGAATCAAGCTCAACGCTGAGGTTGGTATCGGTTATCTTCATATCGGGATGAAAAATTTTCTCTCTGCCCTCGCGGTAAGGAAGATCGTATTCAAGAAGCGCCGTCTCTCTTCTCGTATCAAAGCTATCGTAATCGTACCAGACGCCGAGCGAGGCGGTGAAATACGGAGTGAAGCTCTCGTTGCGCGTTGTTCTGACTCCCGTTCCGTTGATAATATAGAAGCTCTTGAAGGTATTATACCTCTTACTTGTCAGAACAGGGTACGCCAGAACGCTTACGTCAACGTCATGAGGATTTTGGATCACAGTCACTACGTTATCGGGTACTTCTGTCGGCTTAGAGACTGCCGAATTCCCCTTCGCTTCGAGAGGTGCCGCTTCGCCTGCCGCGGTGGCTATCAATCCGAGCGGTGTAGCCAGTATATTGACAAGTACGGTAAGCAGTATCAGGAAGGACACTATTTTAACTATTCGGATTTTTCTTTTCATAAAAGCTCCATTCTACCGCGCGGGGCGGCGACTAAAAATTTCATTCAGGCTTTACGCTCTGCGGTTTTTGGGGTGAGTACAAACTCCGATCAGCTCCTCGCCGTCGCTGTAATATCGGCAATCGGCGCAGCAGCCATCCTTGAAGCTGCTCTCTCCGTGCTCGCAAAGCTCCTGCATCTGAGTCACGAAGGGTATGCCGTCGGAAGTGTATATCGGTTTTGCTTTAAAGTCGGGATAGATCGGTATCGGCTCTCCCGCCGCCCGCTCGAACTCCTCATAGTATCCGTAGCGCAATTCGAAGCTTACTCCGTGAAGCGTTACCGTTTTATAAAGATCTCCGTCTTTCGCCTTGTTCATCTTATGCCCTCCTTAATAAAAAAACTGTATAAGAGAGTAAAATACCGGGGCAAATAACCGCCTTTTTATTTCTACTCTATTATACAGTAATTTTTCGTGATCCGCTACCACCCTAAAAGGGAATTTTCGGACATATTTTTTTGTCTCAAAACGCCCCTTTACAGTACCGTATGAAACTCAGACCTGTCCTTAACACCCGTCTTCTGGACTACTCGGAGAACCGTCTGCTTGACTGTGGATTCGGAGACGTGAATGTACTTCGCTACCTCTTTCGTGGTAAACCCGAAGGCAACGAGCTTAGCTACCTCTCTTTCTCTTGCGGTGAGATTGGTAGCTATCGTGCGGTTGCGGATAGAGCCGCTGAGCTTCGACCAGCCAATGCTGTACGTGCGGTAAAGCTCGCGCACTATTTGCACCGCCAGGGGATCCTGAACGGCTATCCTCTCCTCTAAAAGACCGTCGAAGTGCCGAACGTACTCGGTCAGAACTCCGTAAAGACCGTCTGCAAGAGCAAGCGCGACCGCTCTGTCTATATGCCTCGTTGCCTTGGCGTTATCGCCTGCGTTATGGTATGCAACGGCGCAGGAAAGCCTTAAGAATATCTCGGGAATGACCGTCCCGTCCACTGCCGCCTGAGTTATCATCGGCTCAATGGCATTGGGGATGAGCCGCATAAGCGCAAGTCCCTCAACGCCCTCGTAATTCATCATTCCCGAGGCTATCGCGTATGCGCTCATATATATGTATTTGGCGTAAAAAACCTTTGCCGCGGGATGCGCGTCTGGCGGAAGAGGCTCGAAGCTTCCCGTGGTAAACCACTCGGGATAGTCCTTATTATCGTAGACAGAGCTATCAACTATCGCTATGGCGAGCGATATTATCTCGCGCTGAGTCTCGCTCTCGCAGGGCGCTTCGAATATATGCCTCTTTGCCTCGTGCCAGAGATTTATGTCTCCTCGCCACATAGCCACCTGCGCGAGCAGCATTCCGCCGCCGAGAATGGCGTAAAAGCCCGAATGCGCCGAGAGAAAGTACCTCACCTTATCGTATACCTTGTCTATCTCTCCCCTTCTGTACGCGATCTGCGCCTCAAGCAAGGCGTGCGCCTCGGGATTGTTTTCAAGCATACGAATGCTCTCGTCGGCAGAGCCTGCCTTATTATATATATCGGTCATATCAAGGAAGGGGCTTTTTCTCGGCATCGGAAGCTTTGGCTCATCGCCCTTTGCCGACCCGGGCAAAACCGCGTGGGCAGGTATCATCCAGGTCCTCTCCCACCTTGTCGCGCCCTTGATCTTTCCTTCCTTGCAAAGTCCCTGCACGCGCCTCGGAGTGACACCCCACCTTGCGGCAGCCTCCTTTACAGTTATAAGATCCATATAAATTTCCTTTCCCGTTTCTTTCGAAAGCAAGAGATCTAATTTAATTTCGTTTGAACGAAGTCACAAGGCTCGTTTTATTTCGTTCGAGCGAAATATTTCATACATATTCATTTCGCCCAGACGAAATTTTCATCTTGAAATGCTTGTATCACTCAACGGTAACTACAAATATTTTACCACTGTTTACCTAAGAAATCAAGATAATATGCAAAAAAGAGCAGGCATACAAAATTTTTCATCTTGCGTGCTTACTCTTTATTGCTTTAAGCGGTATTTTCTTATTTAATATTTACATCTCTTCGTTCGTACTGCCACTTTGCCGCCTTGACGGTAAGCTCGAGGGCATCTGCGCCTTCGGGGGGATATACCGTTGAGGTGAGCGATCTGCCATCCTCGAAGATCTCAATGGAAAACTCGTCCATAACGATGGTTACGGTAATTTCTTTATTGCCGGAGTATGGCATACGGCGAATGCCGTTTTGCGAATCGGAATCCTTTTCGGCGCCGCTTATAGCCTCGCCCGAGCGAGAGCGGTCAAATACCCACTCGCCGCCCTTAAGCGTAAGCTCGGTATAGCTTTCGCCGTTCGAGCGCATTTTCATAGAGAAGCTCTCAAGCTCCGATGCCTTAACGGTGACAACACCCTTTAGGGCGTTATCCTTGACTTCTCCTCCTGGGCCTTCCTTTACTATCGCCTCGCCGCAGCTGACGATAGGCTCCTGATAAAGCCTTCCGTCCTTAACGGATATCCTTCTCGCCGCCGTCAGCATACCTGCAAAGCCGTATTTTTCAGAGGGCACGTTTCTATCCCACATATTGAGCCAGCCCATAAGCAAGGGCTTGCCCGCGAAGGTCTGCGGAGCATAGACGTCAAAACCGTAGTCAACTATTCCGCGCGATTCCTCATTGAATCTGCCCGTGGAGTAATCGATCCTTCCGATGCAATAGCGGCAGGTATGTATATTAAGATGTATTCCGTTTTCGCTCGGCTGGAACTGCTCGCAGAAAAGCAAGCATCCCATATCCTCGTTATAATCGGGGCACTCTATCATAGCGCCGGGAGAGTCCTTTCCGAAAATATCGTTAACAAACTCCCACTTGAAAAGATCCTTAGACTTATATAAAAGAATTCTTCCTCTGCCGCCGATCTTTCTTGCCGCAATGATAGAATAGAAGACGCCGTCGTGAAGCCATACCTTGGGATCGCGGAAATCCTCGGGAGCATATCCCTCGGGCAGATCCTTTTCTCCGATGACCATACCGTGCTTTTTAAAGGTCACGCCGTCTATGCTTTCAGCAAGGCACTGCACCTGCCTGATGCTTTCTCCGCCGCTGTTCTCTATAAAGCCCGTATACATTATCCAGAGCTTTCCGCCGTGTACTATCGCAGTACCCGAAAAGCAACCGTTTTTATCAAAATCGTCTCCGGGAGTCAATGCGATGGGAAGGTATTCCCAGTTTGTGAGGTCCTCGCTGACAACGTGACCCCAATGCATAGGTCCCCACTTGACGTCATTCGGGTTATGCTGATAGAAAACGTGATATTTTCCGTTGAAGAATATAAGACCGTTGGGGTCGTTTATCCAGCCCGCCTCTCCCGTAATGTGAAAGGCAGGCGCTTTAATTTTGGTAATTGACATATTTTTTCTCTCGATTTATGGCTCTCCTGCCGTGGGGCAAGAGATAGGTTTAAAATTTTTGTTATTCCTCGGTCGGTTGAATTGCAGGGATAAAGCCATCGGGCGCCTCTTCAAGATTTACTCTGAAATCGTCTACTACGAAGCAGCCATAGTTGCTCGTGGAGTTATCCACAACTCTGAAGAAGCACTCGGTCTCATCTCCCGTGTACTGATAGAAGTAAGCGTACATCTCGGTATCGACCTTGCCCTCTGCCTCATTATAGAAGGTTGCGATGACAGTGCCGTCTGCCCTGCAAAGCTGAAGGTATACCTCACGCGTGCCCGCGCCGCCGAAGCGGAATGCAACGAATGCGTCCTTCTTCAAAACGAAGGAAGAGCTTGTGAGAGTACCCGTGGTCTTTTCGCAGTTGATATTAGCGGGAGTAACGAAGGTGAAAAGATTATTTCCGTCCTTTCTGCCGTCGTTCTTGGTGTACCAGGTAGCATCGATTTCCTCGCTCTGTACCCAGCCGAGCGTATTATGCTCGCCTTTATCCTTTATGCTCATGGTCCAGCCGTTGCTGCCTGCTTCAAAGCTTCCGTTAGCGATGCTGTATCTTTCTTCCTTAACGTCTGCCGCATCTATTCCCTCGGGCTTGCTTGCATAATAGGTTTTAACGTTATCGAAGGATACGCAGCCCCAATCGTAGGTCGCGTTATCCACGAGTCTTATTCTGACGCTTCTGCCGATATAAGCCGTAAGGTCTGCAACGTAGGTCTTAAGGACGGCATCCTCTCTTGCCTGCTGGCGGTATCTTGCGAGGATCTCTCCCGTGGTGGAATCGATGACCTCAACGTAGCAATAATCGTTGCCGCCGCCGAGCATATAGGTGATATATCCCGAGCCGCCAAGCTCAAATACCGAGCTTGTCAGAGAGCCTGTGTTGCCCTCTCTCATTACGCCAAGCTCGTCAAAGTTTTCAACGCCGCTATACAGGTAATTTCCGTCCTTGCCATAAGGAACGTTTTCTTTAAAAAATCCGTCCGAACCCGTTACCGCACCCGGCTCGCCTATATTCCACCAACCCTGAACGTCTCCAAGCTCGAAGCCGCCGTTGAAGAGGTCGTATATAGTTCCGGAAACGGTGTAATTAACGGGAGTCGCCGCATTGAAGCCCTCGGGCTCGCTTGCATAATAAGTGGTAAAGCTATCCGCGAAGAATAAGCCGTAGCCGCTGTCTGCATTATCGCTGATGCGGAAGAATACCTCTTTGCCCATGAATTCGGAAAGATCTGCCTTGTAAGCGATGAGAGTGCATCCGCTCTTCACGTCATTCGTTCTTTCCTGCCAGAGTCCGTTATAATAGCGGGCGAGGATCTCTTTTGTCTCTGCGTCAACAACGTCAACGTAAACGTAGTTGCCGTCCTTCATTGCGCCGAGCTTGAAGGTAACGAAGCCCGAGCCGCCTACCTTGAAGGCAGAGCTTGTAAGAGTACCGACAGCTCTCTCATATGCGCCCACAGCGTATGCGGAGAACATCTTCTCGCCGTCCATACCGAAGGCATAGCCTTCCGCGTTTTCGGGATCGTCTAACCAGTAGTTCTTATCCGAAGTGACGTTGCCGATATTGCCAACGACAGTCCAGCCAAGGAGTCCCTCTTCGAAGTCGCCGTTTGGAAGTCTCGAGTCGGTAGAGTCCGAAAGGCCGAGCTTATAAGTATAAGAGATAGACTTTTCCTCGCCGTCCACAGTGTATGAAACGGTAACCGTAAACTCCTCATTCTTTACCTTATCGTCATATTCACCGAAGGTAAATGTATAGGAAGTACCGTCAAGAGTAAGTGTCTCATTGCCGTACTTAACCGAATAAGTGAGAATCAGATCATCCTCATTATTTACGTTTTCAGAGAAGTCGATTACAATATTCGTCTTGTTTTCAAGCAGATAGATATCATAGCTCTTAACGACGTCTTTGACAATTAAAGTAGGCTTAGGGCTCTCTTTTTCGATAAGCTTGACAGATAATTCAACCGCGAGCTTCTCTTCTCCGTCATAGTAAACGGTGATACGAACCGTTGCGGTCTCCGCCTTCTTTACGTTGCCTGCCGTGAGGGTGAATTTACCGTCTTTGATATCGCCTGCGGTAAGAGATTCGCTATTTGATTTAACGCCGTAGGTGATCTTGCTTAAGGCGTTCACGTTAACGTAATCGGCTATGGCTATCTCAAGGCTTTCGCCCGAGCTTAATTCAATATTTTTCTCTGCGCCCGATACAGCCTCTACGTTTTTTATCTTAAGAGCCAGACGAGCTTCGGTGAGCGCCGCTGTTATACCGTCGACCTCTTGTTGCGTAGCGTCTGCCTTTTTCACGATCGCCTTTGCCTCGGCGAGCTTTACAACGTAAGCATTAAAGGAATCCGCGGTATAATCGCCCTCTTTAGTCACCGCATTTGCTATCTCCGCTTTGAGCGCGGTTTTATCGACCGTTACCGTTTGCTCGCTGTCATTGCTGCCGTCATCGGGCTCTTCGGTATCGGTCTTATTGCAAGCGGCAAAGCTGAGCGCGATAACTAAGACCATAAGAAGCGCTATAAGTCTTTTTGCTGCTAATAATTTCTTCATTTTGTTCCCCATAATTTTTATCAGAGTCACTAATGGTTTTCTTTTTATCTCCCCCACGGAAGGCGGGGGAGATGCTTTTAAATGCGTGATTTTTATTAATTACTGAATTGCCTCGATAAATCCTTCGGGTGCGCTTTCAAGATTTACTCTGAAATCGTCTACTACGAAGCAGCCGTAGTTGCTCGTGGAATTATCCACAACTCTGAAGAAGCATTCGGTCTCCTCTCCCGTGTACTGATAGAAGTAAGCGTACATCTCGGTGTTGACCTTGCCCTCTGCCTCGTTATAGAAGGTTGCGATAACTGTACCGTCTGCCTTGCAAAGCTGAACGCATACGTCACGCGTGCCCGCGCCGCCGAAGCGGAAGGATACGTAAGAGTTCTGCTTCAATACGAAGGTAGAGCTATTCAGAGTACCCTTACTGTTTTCACAGTTAGTTCCGTCGGGCTTTACAAACGTGAAGAGGTTATTGCCGTCTTTTCTATCGTCGTTCTTAGTGTACCAACCTGCATCGTGCTCCGAGCTCTCTACCCAACCAAGGGTGTTCTGAGCGCCTGCCTCGGTGATATTCATCGTCCAGCCGTCCATACCGTTCTCAAAGCTGCCGTTAACGATTGCATACTTAACGTCGATAGCATCGATTCCCTCGGGCTTGCTTGCGTAGTAGGTTTTAACGTTATCAAAGGATACGCAGCCCCAGTCGCTCGTTGCCTTATCTACAACCTGGACTCTTACAGTTCTGCCAACGTAAGCCGAAAGGTCTGCAACGTAGGTCTTAAGGACGGCATCCTCTCTTGCCTGCTGAGTGTATCTTGCGAGGATCTCGCCCGTGGTGGAATCAATTACCTGAACGTAGCAAAGCGAGTTACCGCCGCCGAGCATATAGGTGATGTAGCCGGAGCCGCCAAGCTCGAATACGGAGCTGGTAAGCACACCTGTATTAGCTTCATAGTTGAAATTCTCACCGTAGTTTTGTACGCCGCTATACAAATAATTACCGTCTTTACCGTAAGATACGTTCGCGTCAAAGAATCCGTCCGCGCCGGTTACCGCACCGGGTGTTCCAACGTTCCACCAGCCCTGAACTCCGCCAAGCTCGAAGCCGCCGTTGAAGAGGTCGTAGATAGTTCCCGAAACCGCGTAATCAACGGGAGTTGCCGCATTGAAGCCCTGAGGCTCGCTTGCATAGTAAGTAGTAAAGCTATCCGCGAAGAATAAGCCGTAGCCGCTGTCTGCATTATCGCTGATGCGGAAGAATACCTCTTTGCCCATAAACGCGGAAAGGTTTGCCTTGTAAGCGATGAGAGTGCATCCGCTCTTCACGTCATTCGTTCTTTCCTGCCAGAGTCCGTTATAATAGCGGGCGAGAATCTCTTTTGTCTCTGCGTCAACAACGTCAACGTAAACGTAGTTGCCGTCCTTCATTGCGCCGAGCTTGAAGGTAACGAAGCCCGAGCCGCCTACCTTGAAGGCAGAGCTTGTAAGAGTACCGACAGCGCCCTCATATGCGCCCACAGCGTATGCGGAGAACATCTTCTCGCCGTCCATACCAAATGCGAAGCCTTCCGCATTTTAGGGGTCACCTACCCAGTAGTTCTTATCGGAGCTAACGTTACCGATATTTCCAACGACAGTCCAGCCTTCAAGTCCATTTTCGAAATCACCGTTTACAAGCTTGTATTCGGTGGTATCCTTAACGCCGATAATGGGCTCAACGATCTCAACAACACCCGAGCAGGTGAAGGTAAGACCCTCATCCTTGCTTTCGCCGTCGTCAATGACCTTCCAACCGAGAAGAACCTCTTCTGCGGTAAGCTGAACTCCCCAAACGGGGGTGATCTCAACGTCAGCCGCGGGAGCGAATGCAAACTTCGCGCCGTTTATAGTAACGTTTGAATTGCTTGTGTAAGCAAGGGTGGAGCTTGTAACGAGATTATCCTTGTCCTGATCGAGAGCGATCTGAGCCGCCTCGCCGTATGCGAGCAAGGATCTGTAAAGATTTTTGTACTCAGCGCTTACCGTATTATCGGTATAGAGCTTTTTGTAGAGGAACTGCGCAACGCTGTATTTACGTCCCTCTTCGACCTGCTCGCTGCCGACGGTGGAGCTGAATACGACCTCCTTAGCAAGATCGTAAGCCGCAATGCCCTCGGTGATAACGTAAACGCCGTTAGCGCTTGCAGAGTGATAGGTTGCCGTCTTTTGATTGCCGTTAAGAGTATAGGAAACGACAACGTCGCCGTTTTTGATCTCTTCTTCGGTCGCGTTTACGTTGACGCGGATATACACCTTATCGCCGTAGGAGACCGAGACTTCTCTGAAGCCGCCCTTAACGTCACTCTCCTGTGCCATAGCGGTAATACAGGTTACCGAGCCGATAAGGAGCGCGATGGAAAGTACAAGAATCAATATTCTTGAAAAATTCAACTTTTTCATTTCTTTTATTCCTTTCAAATTGAGTTTTTGATATAGGATAATTACCAATCAAAGTCTACGTTGGGATCGTCTATCGGTCCCTCTCCGACCTCAGGGTCAGGGACGGGAGACGGATTACTTCCTGACGTAGTCAATATATCGGTAAGGTCTAACATGATGATCTCCAGCTCTGCCGGTGTATAAGCAGTTTTCTTTAAGTTTTGCATGCTCAATCCTTTCTTCGGATATTCTCCGAATTTAATATATTTGTTTACGTTTAATTATATTTTGCTCTCGATAAGAGTAGCCTCGGGAATGTCTTCTTCCGATTCATAATAGGTAATAAAGCTATCCACCGCAAGGCAGCCCCATGCGGACTCGGCATTATCAACTACTCTGATGTAGACCTCTCTTCCGATAAACTCGGAAAGATCAGCCTTGAAGCAGAACATCTTACCCTCGTTGCTATCGGGATTATCGTTGTGATATTTCGCTATCGCCTGATTAGTATCGGCATCGACTATCTCAACGTAGCACTCCTCATTGTAGCCGCCGCCGAGCTTGAAGGTTATAAAGCCTGTGCCGCCAATGGTGAATGCGCGGCTCGTGAGAGTTCCCTTTGCCGCTTCCATGCTGCCCATAACATCCTCAATGCCCGTAAAGAGGAAGCTGCCGTCCTTATTATAAGGCTTATCGGCGTTCTTCCAGAAAACGTTCTGACCCGAAACGTATCCTATCGCGCCCTCGAGAGTCCAGCCCGTAAGGTCGCCCGTCTCAAAGTCTCCGTTATAAACCTGGTTTGCGCTTCCCTCACCGAGAACGGTATCGGGAAGAGGCTCGGGCTTGATATCCTCGGCAAGGTTTGCCTTCTCGGGAACTGCCGCCGCCTCTTTATAGTAGGTGACGAAGCTATCCGCAGTGATAAGACCCCAGTTATTAACGGAATTATCAACTATCTTGATCTTAAGGCTTCTGCCCATGTATTCGGAGAGGTCTGCCTTATACCAAACCATGTTTGCAAGGTTGCTTCCGTTGTTGATTATTCCTATGCCCTTGTCGCTGAAGAGCTTATTTGCATAGCGGACAAGCTCTTCGCCTGTTTCCGCATCTACGATAGATACGTAGCACTCGAGGGGATTTCCTCCGCCGCCGAGCATAAACGTGATAAATCCGCTTCCGCCGACCTTGAATGCCGAGCTTGTCAGAGTTCCCTTATTGGACTCAAGCACGCCCTCGCCCTCGTTTACAATACCCGAGAAGAGGTATGCGCCCTTCTTGTTGTAGGGGAGATTTTCCGCCCACCAGCCGGAAGCGTTCGTTACAAGACCGATCTTATCGCCCTCGAGCGTCCAGCCTGTAAGGTCACCCGTTTCAAAGCCGCCGTTTACTATCTGATATTCGCTATCGGGCATAATATCCGAATCGTATGCGGCAAGGAAGGACTCGCTGTCATACCATATCGGCTTTTCCTTCCAATATGTCTTAACGCTGTCAAGAGTGATACAGCCAAGCTCATCTGCCGAGGTGTTGTTGTCAACTACCTCTATATACATTGTTTCTCCTATGTACTTGGAAAGGTCTGCGTAATACTGAACCATATTCAGAAGGCGCATACCGTTCTGCACGTAGGGGAACTGGAAGTTCCAGTACTTGAAGTTGGAATATCTTGCGACCTCGGTCACCTCGTCGCCGCGCTTGACCATAAATCTTATGTAGGTCTTGCCGTTGTCCGCGCATCCGCCAAGCTTGTAGGAAACGTAGCCCGATCCGCCAAGGACGAATTCCGAGGAGCGCATAACGCCCGTTGCCTCGGGCTTATACTTTCCGTAGTGATAATCGCCGTCTCTGGAATAGGTCATATTCTCATTCCACCAGACGCTCTCGGTGTTAACACCGTCATTCGAGAACGCATCGCCCTCAACGACAGTCCAGCCCGCAAGCGAGCCAAGCTCGAAGCCGCCGTTTTTGATCTCGTTTTCCGAAGAAGCGGTCGCTTCATCCTCGTAGTCAACTACCTTGGTGAAGAACGCGCCCTCGGTCTCGGGATCTGCATATTCGCCGACTCTTATATCGTCTACCGCGATATAACCGTAATAATGGCTCTCGTCATTATCCACTATTCTGATATAGACGTCCTGATTTTTGTACTCCGAAAGATCTAAGTAATATTCATAGAAGTTATCGGTATTGTATACGCCTGCCGCGTATCTTTCGGGGATTATGTATTCCTCTGTATGCTCGTGGAAATACTCGTTGGTCTGCATTGCGATAAGCTTATCATTCTCTGCAAGATATACGCCAACGAAGCAAAGTCTTTCCTGCGCCTTCTTTGGAGCATCTGTGCCCTTGCCGACGGTAAGCGAGCCGCCCGCTATTTTAAGAGATACTGCGCCGTCCTCGGTGAGAGTGAAGACAGAGGAGCGGATAGCTCCCGTTCTCGCGCTCGAATATTTACCGTGGAAGCCCTTGCCCGTCAGATACCAGTTACCCGTATGATTGATAGATAAAACGTTATTGTTTGCATCATTATCAAACATAAAGGTCTTGCGGGAAGAGACGCAATCATTGTCAAACGCGTCTCCGTATTCAACCGTCCAGCCCGAAAGATCGGCAGATTCAAAGCCGCCGTTTACGAGCGTCTTAGGCTCTTCGGGCTCGGGCGCGGGCTCGGTATTGTCCTTACACGCAGCCAAGCCTACGCACGAATAAAAGAGTACACATAAAAAACTTAAAAGTGCAATTAATTTTTTACGCATATGACCTCCCTTAGTTACCTAAGTTTCCCATATTACCGTAGTATGGGGGCGTTACGGTGTCGCTGTAAGCGCTGCCCATACGGTATATCTGAAGCTCGGTAAACTTAATGTTAGCAAAATTGTCAAAAATCTTAATATAGTCAGAGTCGCCGTACTTAGGATAAATTCTCGTTGTAAAGCTGATGACTCCGTCAACGTAGACCTCAAGCATAGAGCGGTCCATAAGTATCGTTACTTCGTATTCCTTCTTGACGTTGCCCCAGGTATGGCTCGGCTGGCGAACAACGTAATCGAGCATGCTTGACTGGTTTCTTTCAATAAGAACTCCGTCGTGAGTAAACCTTATCTCGGTCTTCTCCGTCATTCCGTCCTTGCCGTTGGGGTTATATCTCAAGTAGAAGCCGCCCGCATAGAGAGGATTATTGGGATCAAGAGTTATCTTAGCTCTGATCTCAAGCATATCGCCGCGGATATCGGAGATCTCAGCGTTGACCTCATCTGCGCCGATGCCCTCTCCCTCGTAGGAATAGAGGGTTTCCTTTCTCAAGCTCTCGATCTCCTTGATAGGCTCGCGGATAACCTCGGTGCCGTCATCGGAGAGCCAAAGCTCAAGCGGAATTGCAAAGTTGTGCGCCCAGCCTGCGGTCGCGTTCTGCGCTGTGCCCGCATCCTTACCCTGAGCGATAGCGTAAATAATAGTTCTTCCGTCCTCGTAATCGGTCCTTCCTGCGGCAATATCCTCTTCGGTAAGGAAGCAGAAGCCGTTCTGACCCGTATATACGCCTCTTCCGAGGTCGAAGAGCTTGGGCTTATCGTCATCTGCGATAAACCTGCAGGTGTTCTTATCAAACGTTCCTATCCAGTAGTAGCACTCAACGGTGTATCCGTCTACGGTGTACTGAGGGCAGTCAAATAAAACGTATTTCGTCTCAGAGCCGTCCTTGGTGCTTATGGGAAGCATAACAACGCACTCCCAGTGAGCGCCCTGCTCGGGATAGAGTCCGTAATCGCACTGATAGAGGTATCCTCTGTGATTCCACTCTCTCATATTCTCCGAGGTGTAGATAACGGCAGAGCCGCCCGCATCGGGAATAGAGGTGGAGACCATCATGTAATAAACGCCGTCGTCATACCAGACGAAGGGATCGCGGAACTGCTCTCTTTCGCCCTGCGAATTATCGCTCGGCTGAGTGATGACGAGCTTATCCTCGACCACCCACTCGGAAAGATAGGGATCGTTTGGATCCTTTGCGTGAGCAAAGGCTATATTCTGACCCGTCCAGGTCGTAGTGTTGGTTCCTGCTGTTATCGCAAGCCAGGGCGTTCCGTCAGGTCCTATGCAGGCGCCGCCCGTCCATATACCCTCGGGGCATATTCCCTTAGTGGGAACGACCGCATCCTTGACGTACTCCCAATGCACCATATCCTTACTTGCTATATGCGCCCAGCGGATCTGAGACCAATAAGGTCCTGCGGGGTTGTGCTGATAGAATACGTGATACATACCCTTGTAGTAAAAGGGAGAGTGAGGCTCGTTCATCCATACCGCAGGGGGTATCGCGTGATACTGGGGACGGTAGCGGTCGCCCTCGTAAACAGAGGAATCGAGCGCGATATCCTTCCAGTCAAGCGCAGGATGAGCCTCGGTAGAGTCGGTATCGCCGTAAATATCGGCGATCTCTTTCGGAGCTAAGCTCTCGGAATAGATGCTTACTTCATCAAGAAGCCCCGAGATCATCTGCCTTTTAATACCGAATTCGATCTGGGGGCTGACGTAGCAGCCGATACGCAGAGGCTCTTCGGTGGAAATGATCTCCGTTGAAACAAGCTCGGGAATAAGCGCCTCGTAAGCGCGCTCTCCGTTATAGAAAAGACCGATATATCCCGTATCTCCGTCAAACGTTACCGCAACGTGCGACCACTCGTAAAGAGGAAGCGCGTTGATCGGATCGTAGAAGCCGACAACGAAGTCCTCGCCGGTCTCCTCATTGTGCAGAGCCAACTGAACGCCCCAGAGTCCGAGCCTTCCGTATCCGAGAAGGAAGCCCTCGCACATTTCGATATCACCCTTATTGATGATAGAGGTCATTCTGGTGTGACCCGCGGCATCGGATGCGCCGTCGTAATAAACAATGTTTTCAAAAACTCTCGGAGCTACCCATGCGGACATCGTTATCGCGGAAGAGGGAGCCACGAAATCCTTATTTATGATATTGTTTGAAAATCCGTCCATATATAAGGAGTTACCCTTTACGCCGGGTCTTCTTAAGGGATCGTTAGGTTCTTTGAAAAGGTTCTCTGCGTTTTCTTCGTTGAATACGTAGTTTATCTTGTAATCCTTTTCGCTAACCGTTTCCTTTGCTAAGCTGCCGTCCTGCTCATCGAGAGGGTAATGCAAAACAAGACTGCTTTCTTCCTCTACTTCATCATCGGGAGTGGTATCGTTATTCTTACCGCATCCCGCTAATGCGCAAACCAGCATGATCAAGGTCAATAATAATGCTATCAGTTTGTATTTCTTCATAAGTCCTCACATCTTAAGCCCGGACGTACCGAAGCCTTGTACAATGTATTTTTGTGCCGCAACGTAAATTACGAAAATCGGTATACTCGTGATTACCAGCGATGCCATTATCTCACCCGTGGTAATGCTCTCTATACTCTTTATTGTGATAAGCGCCGTTTGTATCGGTAATAGCGGCCAGGAACCGTCATCAGCTGAGGGCAATATCATTGCCGGCCAGAGATAATCGTTCCACACACCGATAAAGCAGAATACCGCGACCGTCGCAAGTATGGGCTTAGACAAGGGCATAATGACCTTGAAAAATACGCCGAGCGTGCTTGCTCCGTCCATGCGCGCGGCTTCCTCGTATTCCTTCGGAATATTCTGGAAGAATTGCATAAAGAGAAATATATTGAATATGCTTATCGCCGCCGGCAGTATTACGCCGATAACGGTCATCTGCTGCTTTAATCCAAGCATGACCTTAACGATAGAATAAAGCGGTATGATAGACGTTTCCACAGGTACTACTATCAGGAAAATTATCATAAACGAGAGCAGCCTTTTGCCGGGGAAGGTAAGCTTAGCCATAGCGTAGCCCGCAAGTCCGTTTATAAGTATATTAAGCACTATAACGACTGCCGCGTATATAAAGCTGTTCAGGGCGTATTTCCAGATGTCGTAATCAAGCAAAACGCTTTTGTAGTTTTCAAATGCTACCGCCGAGGATGCGAAATCGGGCAAGAACATATTGATAGTTCCTATGCTTTCCGCATAAGCTACCTCGCCCTTGGTGGACGTTGCGAGCATATAAAGTATCGGAAGCACGAATATCAAGGATAAAACTATTCCGATAACGTGATAAACGATCTCGCCGACGGTTTTTTTGACGGGTGTTTTATTAGGCCTGAAGTTAGGCATATCCATTAATTTTTTATCCATATCACTTCTCCCTGAAAGCTCTGCGCTGAATAAGCGTTATACCGCCTATAAATATCGTCATAAGCAGCGCCACCGCAGAGGATTCTCCAACAAGTCTTTCGGTATAACCGCTGTTATACATATAATAAGACAGCGTTACCGTATGGCTCATATATCCCGTCATAAGCATCGGCTGAGTCAGAATTCTGCACGCGCCGATAAATACGGTTATAAGTATGTAAACGAAGGTTGAGCGCAAGCCCGGCCAGGTAACAAGCCAGAACTTATGCCAGCGGTTTGCTCCGTCAAGCGAGGCTGCCTCGTAAAGATCGTTGCGTATATTCGAAAGACCCGAAAGGAATATCAGCATCTGATATCCGCAGCCCTGCCATGCGCTGAGCAGGATTATGCAAGGCATTGCGGTTTTGGGATCTCTCAGCCAGTCGTGCGGCGGTATGCCGAATACGCTGAGCATTGAGTTTAAAAGTCCCCCCTCGCCCGAGGCTAAGATCTGCTCCCAGAGAAAGGCTGTGATCGAAAGCGAAATTACCACGGGCGCAAAGAAGCAGACCTTGAATATCTTGCTGCCGAAGCCGGGTCGGTTTACAAAAAGCGCAAGCAGAAGCGCAAGCATTATCTGCAACGGAACGACTCCGATGACGAAGGTGGCTGTATTCTTTATCGCGTTGTAAAGCATTCCCTTTTCCGCAATTTCCCGGAAAAGATCTTTAAAATTATCAAGAAAGGTGAAATTGATCTTATTAGGCTCAAGCAAATAATAATCGGTAAAAGCGTAGCCAAGCGAATATAATATCGGTAATAATATAAACAGGAAGGCGAGCGCTACCGAGGGCAAGAGCATAAGATACGCCGTCGCCGAGGACTTCACCCTGTAAACCTCCTTGCGCCTCTTCGCGGTGGCAAGGTCATATGCGACGAAGCCGCCGAAGGCCAAAAGGAATAGTATGAAAATAATTATTGTTGATGTAATCATTTTTCTTTTTCCGGCTTAAAAGATTTTTATTGACGGTCTTTTATCTTGTCGATCGCATCCTGAAGAGTAGTCGTTGCTCTGTTCAGAAGATCGGAAACCTCTGAATTGTTAAGTCCGAATATTACCTGGTTGAAGGTGATGGAGAAGGTGGGATAAGCAACCGTTACGGGGCGCTCCTCGCCGCTAAGCTCAAGCTGCTTCAAGAGAGTGTACTCGGGAGATCCCACAGCATAATCCTTAACTGCGTCCTTGCGGGCGGGGATCATACCTGTCGCATCGGTTATAGCTCTCGAGCTTTCAGCCGAGGTCATCCACTTAAGAAGCTCAACGATAGCGGTCTTATCCGCGTGGTGGTTATTGGTGATCGCGTAGGACCAGCTTCCCGTAGCGCTTGCCGCGTTTACGTCCTTGGGATAAGGAAGAAGTCCCCAATCGTCACGCGAAGCGAAGCTCTCTCTGTACTTATTGTCAAGATCGGGAATAGTCCAGCCCGAGGAAAGATACATACCGACCTTGCCTGTGAAGAAGTCTGTCGCACCGATAGAATAAGAGGTGTAGCCCTCTTTGATAAGGTCCTTGATAAACTGGAAGCCCTTTGCGGTCGCGGCGGAATTGTAATAACCGTCTGCGGTGTAGCCGTCCTCTGAGACGAAGGTGCCGCCTGCCGCGTAAATAAAGGGATAAAGAAGATAAGGAGCGGTCTCGTCCTTTGTAGCGTCGATACGCATATCTACCGCGGTAACGCCGTGAGCCTCAAGCCTTGCGCAAACGTCCTTGAACTGCGCGAAGGTCCAGGGATTTTCAGCGGTAAAGCCGCTGACGTCGATACTTGCCGCGCGGAATATCTTCTTGTTGTAGAAAAATCCTGCGCTGGATTCCTGAATGGGCAAGCCGTAAAGCTTTCCGTCGTACATATTAAGCGAGAAGAACTTATCCTGATCCTCCTTCGGGATAAGCTCGCTTATATCGTAAAGCAAGCCCGAATTTGCGTATGCCGCAGTATTGGGAGCATCGAAGGTGATAATATCGGCAAGAGTACCGTCAAGCTTATTATTCTGAAGCTCGGTCTCGTAGCCCGAAGCGCCTGCGCTGCGCGCCTTGAATATAGCCTGAGCCTTGATGCCCTTGTCCTTATATTCCGCATTGAAGGCGTTGATCCTCTTCTGATAAGCCTGACCCTCGGTCGAGGACTTGTCAACGTGGAACATTATCTTAACGATAGTGTTTCCCTCAGAGTCGGTGGGAAGATCCTCGTTTCCGACTTCACCGCCTCCGTTGCACGCTACCATGCCAAGCGACATTACAAGTATAAGCATGAGCGCAATAATAGAAGTTAAAAATCTTTTCATAACCTTCTCCTTTAATAAGCATTTGATTATATTTATGTTTAATAATTATATCACTTAGTTGTCGCGCCGAGGACGAATTTCGTTTTAAGTACGGTCCTCGCGGGGGTCTCTTCACCGTGTATTTTTTTGACGAGAAGCCTTACGACCTGCCTTGCCATTTCCTCAATAGGCTGCTCAACGCTGGTCATATTAATAGCTCCCCATTGCCTGAAAATGCCGTCATAGGAAACTATCTCTACGTCATCGGGGATCCTCTTACCGAGCGCCGTCATCTCATCGTAAAAGACCTGTGAGAGCGTATATCCCGAGACGAAAACTCCGTCAACGTCTGAATACTGCTTGATGAAGTCCGATACAACTGCGGCCTCCTCGCCGTGCTGCATGACCTCATTTACCATACGGAGCGGCATACCGTATTCCTGCATGGCGTCAACGTATGCCCTCGCCCTCTCCGAGACCTCGGATTCAACGAGAGGCTTTGAGCCGAGAAATCCGACTTTTTTTGCGCCGCCTTCTATCATATATTTTATCGCGTTTTTCGTTGCGTCGTAATTGTCGCTCGTCACGTATGGAATATTCTCGCCGAAGTTTCTGTCTATCGAAACGATAGGGCAGCCCTTGAGGCTTTCCTCCTCGTGCATATAGTGAGTGACGAATACCGCTCCGTCAACCTCTCTGTGAGCGATCTTTTTTATTATCGCGGCTTCCTTATCAACGTTTTGCTGAGATGAGACAAGGATGACCGAATATCCGAATCTTGTTGCCTCATCTTCAACGTAATAAGCCAGCTTCGCGAAGAACGGGTGATTTATGACAGGTACCAATAACGCAATGATCCTTGTCTCGTTTTTTCTGAACTGAAACGCCATATTGTTTCTCGAGTAATTGAGAGCCTCTATTGCCTCGAGAACCTTTTGCCTCGTCTTTTCACCGACCGCCTTTTCGTTGTTTATAACTCTTGAGACGGTTCCTACTCCGACTCCGGCATATTTTGCTACGTCCTTGATCGTCGCTTCCATTTTTCCTCCCGATATGTTTGGCATAGGGGCGCTTTTTGTCGAGCGCGCCCCAAAATGAACTCAAAATGGGATATTAAACTACCGTTACCGTAACGGTTTTTCCGTTTATAACGATTACGTTATTCTCTTCCGTCAGAAGCTCCTTGCCGATGGTCAGCATAAGATTTTCAACCGTATACTGATCCGCGGTGAGAGTCTTACCGTTGACGCTTACCGACTCTACCTTAACGTTTCCTAAGTAGATTACCGCATTGCATCCCGCCTCGACCTCAATATCCTTAAGGACGGTCTCTGTTACTGCGGTGACGTCTACCGTGAATTCATAAGCGCTCGATGCACCTGCCGCGCGGAAGGTATACTTTCCAACGGGTAAAAGCTCAAAATACGAAGCGTTTATTACAAGATTTCTGCCGTTGCTCGTATAGAATGCGCTGTCGACCTCTGTATTGGTCATGGTCTTATTGATAAGAGAGGTGATAAACTGCTTCGAGTCGCCGACGACGGTGAGATCGCCGGTTCCGTTATAAGAATACTGATCCTCGAAGTTTACTACCGACTTGAAGGTCGCCTTACCCGAGTAAACGTTGAGTCCGAGAAGACCTTCCTTCGGCTCGTTTTCCGAAAGCGCAGTATCAATAGCAAGATTGCCGTTGATATAAGCCTTGACCGAGCTGCCCTTAGCCTCTATTCTTAAAACAACGTTTGCCGTGTCAACACCGGGTGCTGCAGCCCTTCCGATCTCTCCTCTCGGAGACCACATTTTTACTATCTTTTCGTTATTGTCGTAGTTGAAGATTATATAATCGCTCATATCCTCGGTCGCTCTGAAGATAAGCGCAGCCGCGATAGCCTCAAGCGAGAAGGTTGCCGAGCAGTTGAAATCCGAAACGCTCTTATCGGATAAGATATATCCGTCTCCCGAGGGAGTAGTGGCGATTATCTCCGAGCCGTTTGCTATCCAGCTGCCGGAGATGATACCGTCCGAAGTGAAGTTTATATCGGAGTCTGGCGAGCCGCTGTGGACTGTCACCTCGATTATTCTCTTCTGGTTTCCGCACTTTACAGCAACCTGAGCCTTGCCCGCTCCGAGAGCCTTAAGTACGGCTCCGCCCGAGGTCTTTTCAAGCGCAACGTATTCCTTACCGCTGACGATCTCCCAGGTGATATCCTCGCCCGAGGTGGAATATGCGGTCATAAGCTTTTCCTTGGTAATGGAAGTATCAAGCTCTGCCGCCTCGCCGCTGACGTAAAGAACGGTCTCACCTTCAACGGCTTCTCCCGTACGCCAAGTCGATGCGATCTCATTAAGCACGAGGCTTTCGACCGTCACCTCACCGTCTGCGGAGAACTCCGCGTTTACAGAGTAGGGCGATGCGAGCGTCAATACGTAGAAGGGGATCTTGAAGTCATCGCAGAAGACCTCAACGCCGCCGTTATCCGAAAGGATATAGAAATCCTGCGAGCCCATATCGCGAGGACCCGAGGTGAATTTGAAATGATAATCTCTGATGCTGAGACCTGCGGAAGATGTGTACCTGCGGTCTACGTAGTAGCCGTCTTCCTTATTCCAGCCGATCTCGGTATACTCATCCGCGCTTACGTTGATCCTGATCGAGATAGGCTTATTCTCGGGGTTATTTACCTTAAGGAGCATTTCAAATACGTGCGTATTAACGTCCTTAAGAATGTTTTCGCTTGACTCGTTTACCTTCTTATCGGTCACGGTAAGAAGATTATCCTTTGTGAATGCCGTGCTGTCCTTAACGATAGGAGTCTGGGTGAGGATATAGCCCTCGCCCTCGGTAGCAAGTCCCAAGACTACAGGGATAGTCATACCGCTTCCGTTCCATATCTTTCTTGCGTTTGCGTAAATACCGCTATCGGTATCGGCAGGTACGCCGGCAAACCAGCTGATAGATACCGTCTTTCCGAAGTAATCGCTCTCGGTATCTCTTATGCTGAAGGTCTGAGTCGCATATGAATCGGGGCCGAAGTCCATCTTCTGAATATCGCCCTGATCGATCGCGCCGCCGTCCTTATCGGTGAATACGATGCTATTGCCGTCGTAATTCAATTTACCTACTATGTATTCTCTTGCGGTCAGGGTAAGCACGTTGTAGATCTTGCCGTCATCAGCCGTAAGCGTAACAACGTCGGGGCACTCGGGCACGTTTGCGCTGAACTGACCCGCATAGGACCAATCAAGAAGGTTTGTCGATTTCATAAACCATACCTTGTTTTCCTGCTGACCTGTGACGACCATACCCCAAGCGGTGGTCTTACCGTCCTTAACCTCTACGGGGAATACCTTCGGGTCACGGCAGGCAACCTTGTGGAAAATGCCGTCAGCGCCCGTCGCCACGTCCTGGGGAATAAGCTTGCGCTTCGTCCAGGTCATACCGCCGTCATCGCTTGACATGATCATCTGATCCTGCCTTCCGCCGTCACGGGTATAGAAGGCTATGATTCCGTTGCCCTCTCCGTTCGGGAACCAATTCAGAGCGTCAATATCCGCGCTGTCTCCCACTCTGTACTCATAAGCCGAGCCCGACCACATATAGCCTGCTCCCTCGCCCCAATCCTCATCGGGGAAAAGGCAGATAGGAAGAAGCTCCCAGTGAGCGAGGTCCTTACTTCTCGCGTGGCCCCAGTACATATCGCCCCAATAATTGTTGAAGGGGTGGTGCTGATAATATACGTGGTAGTAGCCGTCAAAATAGATAAGACCGTTGGGGTCGTTATTCCAATGCGCGTACTGCGAGAAATGATACTGGTTACGGTATAATTCGGTGTAATAGGAATAATCGCTCTTGCCGTAGTAAATATCGTCAAAGCGGATCTTCGAATTAAAGCAGTTGAAGCCGATATTACCGCCCTTGTAGGTTACGCCCTCGGGCAGAGTCGTCAATTCGTTGAGGTTTATCTTGTTGTCAATACCGAATCTTCTGATATTGTCTGCGTAAAACTCTGCGTAAACTCCGTCTTCCTCGGGGGTGATAACTACCTTGAGCTGAACTCTTTCTATTCCGGCGACCTTAGGCTCAACGAGTCTCTTTTCGCTATCGGTCATCTTATCGTTGCCGATGAAATAGTCGGTCATAAGCTCAAACGCGGTCGTTCTGCCTTCAAAAACGGTAAAATAAAGAAGCTTGACGCGGTTTGCCGCTCTGTCTACGTTGAATACCCAATAGCGGGTGTCCTTCTCGCCGCCGAAGGCAAGACCCGCAGCAACGCCGTTTTCAAAAGTAACCGCCGCGGTATAGACGAATTTTTCATCGCCGCCGTAGCTGACGTCGGAAAGCGTGAAACTATCGCCGCTGCTCTCCATATTGACAGCGCCCTGCGTGGGCTCATACTCTTCCTTATCGGTGAAGGTAGGACCTTCGCCATCTGTGCCCTCTTCATTATTATCGCCGGAGTCGCCGCCTTCGGTATTGCCGCCGTCCTCGGTGTTGCCGCCGTCCTCCGTACCGGTATCGGTCGAGGTGTCCTTATCGCTCACGTCTGTGTCAGTGTCCTTGGTGTTACAGCCCGCGAGGACTGCGATCAGCATACTGACAATGAGAGCCAAAGCTAAAATTGATTTGAGTTTGATTAATTTCATAGTTCTATCTCCATTGCATTACTTAATGAGATGCTTATTTATATCTTCAGGATCGGGCAGGTTATCTATCGCGCCGCGTCCTGTGGTATTCAAGGCTCCGGCTACGTTGCCGAATCTCAAGGCTCGGTTTAAGATATCTTCGCTGAGCGGAAAAGCCGCGTTTTTATCTATAACCGAAAGCGCGCCCGCAAAGAAGGCGTCTCCCGCTCCCGTGGTATCAACAGGCTTCACCTCGATAGTGGGAACTCTCTCGCATCTGCCCTTATATTTCCACTCGCTTCCGCTCTTGCCGAGAGTGATAAGAACGAGCTTATCTTCAAGAGTCTTTACGTAATCCTCGGTAAAGATCTCGACCTCATCCTCGGAAAATTTAACTATATCAGCGCGATCCAATATCATTTTATAGGTCTTTATCGCGCTTTCCTTATCTCTGAAGATATCGGTGCGGTAATTGACGTCAAAGGCGACCGTTTTGCCGAATGCGTGCGCTCTTTCAATAATATCAAGCGCGTAATCGACGCAGCGCTCGTCTGCCAGCATAAGCGAGCCAATGCAAACGATATCCGCAGCCTTGATCAGCTCATCGCCGACGGCAGGCATACGGTAATCCGCCGTGTTTTTACGGTAGAAGCAGAAGGATCTCTCTCCATCCTCGTTCAGCTCCACGAAAGCGAGCGTGGTATTGCGGTCGGGATCCATATGGATATACTCGGTATCCATACCGAAGTCCTTCGCGTATCTGATCAGAAACTTACCGATCAGGTCATCGCCCACGCTGCCGACGAATTTAACGTCGCATCCAAACTTTTTCAGCGCCGAGGCAACGTTGAACGGAGCGCCTCCCGCTTTTCTTTCATATGTAATAATTCCGTTTTTCTCCTCGCCGATCATATCGGCAAGAATTTCACCAATGCAAAGTAACATTTACACCTCTCCTATTGCGGTTTTATCTTCTTGCGACTTCCTTAAAAACGATCTTCCTTCCATTATAGCGAATATAAGCGACCTTACAGTCAGCGCGAGGAAGAAGAGGACGGGCGGTAATGCGTTGATAGCGCTGCGGCTGACGAAGAACGATGCAGCAAGCGTCAGCACCGCGGATAACGCGCCCGAAAACCATACGAACGAGCCGACAGCTTTGAATAAAGCGCCTAAGGAATTTATGCTTTCAACGCCTCGCAGCTTCAATACCGAATAGGTAAGCAGCGCAGCGACCATGAGCATAAGAGCCAAGAACGGGGCGAGCGAAAAAATATTTACCGCGTGTACGTATAGATTTAAGGAAGCCATAGCGTTAAAGGACTTCGTTACAAATCTGTCTACCGATGCTTTCGCTTCATCGAATGATGCGCCGTCTCCGATCATGGCGCCGTCCTCAAGATCGCTGAAAAATCCGTGGAATAGGACGTCCGTTCCGAATTTCGTTTTGAAAGAGCCCGTCATATAATCGTCAAAGACGAACAAGTAGTTTTTACTGCCGCCGCCAACGTATTTATGATAATAGTAGTTCCTTAAAAGCGGCACTGCCGATGAGCTTTCGTATGCGGTTATATCGGGGTAATAGCTTGCAAAGTAAAGCTCGTATATTTTTCTTTGGTATTCGGCTTTCGTTATTTTATTTTCGCCAAGCTCGCTTTTCAGCGCCTCGGCTTTATCACGGCTTTCATCATTCTTATCGGAAAGATACAGAAGATATTCCCCGATAGCATCATCCGTCAGGATAAGCTCCTTACCCGTGTATCTTATTTTGAAATCAAAATTAAGCCTTGCGACTTCGCTTAAGGTGAGATATTCGCCGTATGAGATCTCGGTGCTTTTACCGTCGTTGGAAAGGCAATACGCCTCGATCTCGGCAAGCGTATCGGCAGGGCGGATGTCAACGACAACGTTATATCCGCCGCGCGAATATATCTCTTTATCGGCTTCGTTTTCGAAGGTGTTGACAAGCGCGCCGCCCTGATATTCCTCATCGCCCCTTTTTACCGAGAGCGAGCCGTCCTTTATTTCGGCTTCTATGCGCTTACCTTCGTCCTCGTTTGCAAACAATGTATGCACGGTCTGCAAAAAGCCCTCTGAATTTTTATAATGCGCCATAAAGGGCAGCATCTCCGAGCCAAACAATCCGAAAAATAGGAATGTAAGCGCCAGGATAAATCCCAAAAAGGTATTTGTGTAGCCTCGCCTCATACCGTCCTTTGCAGCCTTGTGCGAAAAGAAGCTGAGGAAGAAAAAATTACACCATCTATTCATAACTTACTTGTTTCCGTGTTTTTTGTCGTTTCCGTACTCTCTTGACATGATCGAAAGCTCAGTCTCCTTATCGAAAAGGTGAATAAATCTTTCGTCAAGTCTGATGCCGACGCGGTCGCCGGGTAAGATAGCGTTTCTTTCAGGCACGCTTACGATGAAGTCGCTCTCCTGACCGTCGAGCTTTAAGAAGAGCTGAGTTGTGTTGCCGAGAACTTCCTTTATAGTAAGGGTAGCCTTCACGCCCGCTTCGTCAAGCTTCACGTTTTCTCCTCTTATTCCAAGGTAGACCTTATGCGCATTTCCGTCAAGGTATTTATCCTCAATAGTGCGCAATGCAGAGAGCTCGAGATCAACGGTCTGACCGTCCTCGAAAACAACGCCGAGCTTATCGCCCTCGCGCTTGATATCGACCTCAAAGAAATTCATCTGCGGAGTTCCTATAAAGCCTGCGACGAATTTATTTTCGGGGTAGTCGAAGAGGTTGGTAGGCGTATCTATCTGCTGAATTACACCGAGCTTCATAACTACTATTCTGGTACCCATGGTCATAGCCTCTATCTGATCGTGAGTAACGTAGATAAAGGTGGTCTTAAGCTGATTGTGCAGCTTGACTATCTCGGCTCTCATCGCCGTCCTGAGCTTTGCGTCAAGGTTGGAGAGAGGCTCGTCAAGCAAAAAGACCTTGGGTCCGCGCACCATCGCGCGTCCGAGAGCTATACGCTGGCGCTGACCGCCGGACATTTCCGCGGGCTTCGAATCAAGCAGCTCCTCAATTCCGAGGACGCCTGCCGCCCACTGCACCTTCTCGTCGATCTCTTCCTTACTCATATGAACGTACTTATACTGAGGCACGGGAGTATTCTGATAGTATTCAAGCTCCGCCTTGGCATCCTCGATACGCTTCTCGAGAAGAGCCTTCTCTTCTTTAGCAAAATCCGATCCGTCATTTTCGGCATCCTCCGCTTTGGACACAATATCCTTCGAGAGACGGTTCAGCTTCTTCTTGATCTCGGAGATCTTCTTCTCATCTATCGCGATTATCTGATTGCCTTCCTTATCAAGCTTTGGCGCGGGGATTTTG
Source organism: Clostridia bacterium (assembly GCA_017462605.1). Lineage (GTDB taxonomy): Bacteria > Bacillota > Clostridia > Oscillospirales > CAG-272 > UBA1740. Next base: position 45,373 of record JAFTQV010000061.1, read on the forward strand.
CGCATTTTGAGACCGAATGCTATATTGTCATACGCCGTTAGGTGCGGATAAAGCGCGTAGCTCTGGAAGACCATCGCTATATCGCGGTCCTTGGCATCAACGTCATTGACGAGCTGATCGTCTATGTAAAGCTCTCCGCCGCTTATCTCCTCGAGACCTGCGATCATTCTGAGCGTTGTAGACTTACCGCAGCCCGAGGGACCGACGAACACGATAAACTCGCCGTCGTTGATCTCCATATTGAAATCCTTGACCGCGACGAAATCACCGCTTCTCTTCTTAGCTTCGCCCTTAGCATTCTTCTTTGCCTTCTCGGTGCCCTTGTAGATCTTGTACACGTGCCTTAATAATAACTTAGCCATTATAGCATCCCCTTTTCATTTCTGAGCTTTGTTACTCAAGCCGAAGAGCGCCGATCGGGTCTCTTTCACGCGACTTCTCTTCAGCTACAATAAGTTGATAAAAAAATAACGATAAAATCATATTTGGAAATGTTTCCAAAGTTATTATACACCACCCCTTCCAAAATTGCAAGTATTTTTTGGAAAAGTTTCCAATTTGTAGAAACAGTACAAATACACCGCTGAGTTTTTGTTAAAAATCTCTAAACCGCAGATCGATTTTCTTCCTTTATATAATAAAAAGCCCCTGCGCTTCGCTTTCATGCGATACACAGGGGTTATAACAGTTATTTAGTTAATAACATCGCGCCGAGATCCTTCGTGGCGGTGTTTTTTCGTTGTCATTCTCGAGCGATCCGCGCCGAGATCCTTCACTTCGCCGAGATCCCTCGCTGTCATCCTTGAGCGAAGCGAAGGATCCCGAGGGAAATCGGCATCGTTCGAGGATGACGGCACGAGAGTATCTCTTAACCTTTTTGTTAACTTAATGACATCGGGATGTATTGATCTTAGTATTTTTTCATTGTTTTATCCTCTTTTCATTATATACGCCAAGGTTTGCATATGACCAATAATCGGGCATTATCATAACTTATTTTTACATTTCGAGCAATTTTCCTTAAGCCGATCCTTGTCTATCCGAATATCAGGAAGAGCTGAATGTTTGATATATCCACCGAGGATCATCTGCATATCATAGCAAAGCCCGAGATCGATTATAGCTGCACCGAATACTCTCATCTGACTGCTTTTTTCTATACTCATACAGCTTATAAAGCTTTTTCGAGATGCCGCCTGCATAGAGCCTCTTAAAGATAAATTTCTCCGAGCCCGAGAGCTGATCGACGTAATGCTTCGGCGTCATTTCCAGATCGCCCACGTATCTGATACCGCCGGTCTCGAGCGCAAACGGATCGTCAAATCCAAAAACAGAAGAAACACCAACGTCGTTTACGGGATTTTTAAATTTAGACATTTTTGCGGCAAACACCGAATAGCAATCCATAAGAAGCTCGACCTCTGCGAAGCGACTGCATATAGCGGCTATGGCGGACTTCAACTCGGACTCCGAAAGATACATGCTGACGCCTTCCATAACGACGATAGCCCTCTTTCCCCGAATATCCTCTCCGAGCCTATCCAAGCATCGCGCATCACCCGAGATCATTTTGTATCTCTCGGTTTCGGTAAAGTAACGCCGCCTTTCGGCTATAACGCCCGGCATATCCACGTCATACCAAACGGAATAACCCGCCAAGTCTCCTATACGAACCGCGCGGCTATCCATACCGCAGCCGATATGTATCACAGCAGCGCCCTCTTTTTGCGAAAGCTTGCTGCGAAGCCAACCGTCAAACACCGCCGACCGTATCCCCATATAAAAAGCGAGCCATTTTGACCTCGATTTTCGCTTAAGAGCAAACTGCTCCGCTTCCCATATCTCCTCAGCCTTTTCATCCTTAATAAAAAGCGATCTTTTGCTGACGTACGCCTTGCCGTACAACGGTATATAAAGTGTCCTGTTTACGTTATTCATCTATCAATCCTTTGAATATTTCGTAATTAAATCGATTAATCGCTATATATAATAAATTATAGCACAGCTAAATTAAAATAACAATAAGCAAAGCGTGAAAATTTTCTTTCTCGGGGCACACCGCCTAAGGTCCGAAAATTTCCACGCCGTTTTTCTATAAGATAAACCTATCAAAAGCTGAGCTTTACTCAAATAATCATCAAACCGATGCCTTGAAGTTGTATATCGGCTTTATGCGGCAGATGATATCCGCCGTGGGCTTGATGTTTTCAACGATCTCGTCCATATTCTTGTACGCCATAGGCGACTCGTCGAGCGTATCGGGAAGCACGCAGGTTGAGTATATGCCTGCCATTTCGCGCTCGTACTCTTCCATGGTAAGGCGCTCGAACGCCGCCGAGCGCGACATAAGACGGCCTGCGCCGTGGGGCGCGGAGCAGTTCCAGTCCTCGTTACCAAGGCCTCGGCAGATGAGCGAGCCGTCACGCATATTTATCGGTATAAGCAGCTTTTCGCCGAGCTTTGCCGAGACCGCTCCCTTTCTGAGTATCATCTCGTTTATATCAATGTAGTTATGGATGGTGCTGAAGGAGTCGAGGGCTGACCAGCCGCACTTCTCCAAGATGATCCCTGCCATCTTCTCGCGGCTTCTTTCCGCAAACCTCTGGCATATATCCACGTCATGGAGATAGTCATCCATAAAAGAGCCAAAGAGGCAGCAGAGGTCACGGGGTACGGAAGGCTCCTTCGCTTCCCAAGCCTTAGCCATTGCCTTGAGGGTCGCCTGGATCTCGGAGCGCCTGCCCTCCGCCTTATAGGTGGCGATTATCTCATCTCTTTTCTTAAAATACTCTTCCTTGCCCATATCAAGATCGACCGCAAGCTGCTGATAGAATTCAGCGACCTGAGTGCCGAGATTACGGCTTCCCGAGTGTATAACGAGATACTTGCCGCCATCCTCGTCCACGTCAAGCTCTATAAAGTGGTTGCCGCCGCCGAGAGTACCGAGGCTGCGCTGAAGTCTTTTCGTGTCCTTAAGGTTGCGGTAGCAGCGAAGCTCGGAAAGATCGAACCTCTCGTCTCTTCCTTCCCAGACGCGTCTGCCCGAGGGGATGTAGTGCGCCGCCTCGTCAAGCTTCTCAAAATCAACGTCGACCTTGCCGAGATAGACGGTATACATACCGCAGCCGATATCCACGCCCACCATAGCGGGCACTATTTTGTCAGTAATAGTCATAGTCGTTCCGATCGTGCAGCCCTTGCCCGAATGCACGTCGGGCATTATTCTGATCTTCGAGGCTGCGAAGGTCTCCGAGTCGCACACGCCCTTTATCTGATCAAGCGCTCCTTCGTCAATAGTTGTAGCGAAGCACTTGGCTTTATTGTAAGCTCCTATTATCTCTACCATGGTAAACTCCTTTCCGACTTATGTATTTTCTTTTCCATGATAATACAAATTCTTTCTGTTTGTTCCTTTGTGAGTAAATTTTACCACAAATTTTCGCTTCTTTCACGGAAAAAAAGCTGCGAACTCATTATTTGAGCCCGCAGTTTTGCTGTTTTTTCAGTTTTTCTCTGATAAGATCTATAAAGCTATCGGGAGAGACCACACGGACGAGCGACCCGAAGGATAGTATCCTTATGACCATTTCTGTGGCATCCTCTTCATTATATTTTATATGAAGACGGTATTTTCTTTTGCCAAGGCTCTCCGCCTTCTTCTCGAAATGCGCGAAATGAAGCATCACGCGCTCGAGCGCATTTCTCTCGTCTGTTATCTCGAGAGTCAGCGAAACGGGCGGCGGCATGGTCTTTATCCCCGGCACAAAGCTCTCCCCGAAATAGGGCTTACACTTCGTTATCTTCGCGAGGTTCATTGTGTAAGCATAGCGTTTACCGCTCGTGTGCATTCTGAATTTATCATCCTTCTCGGAATACTCAAGCCTTGTCGGTATGCACCGTCTGAATACGGTCTCGCCGCTGCGGCCCGTCATCTCTATCTTCAATGCCTGACCTGTTCTTATCGCGTGGAGTATCGTCCGAAATCTCTTTATATACTCCTCGTCATCGTAAGGATCGCCGTCCGAATACTTATCGTAAATGCGGTAATCCTCGCTCGTGAAGAGCGGTTCGATATCCTCAAGACCTTCAAGGTCGATGCCGAAAAGCTTTATTCTTTTATCAAGCGATATCGCCTTAAGCCACCTTTTTTCTATCAGTGTCATGGGCATAGTGGGGCGATGCTCTATCGGAGTTGAGCCATCGGGAAGCATAAGCTGCCATCTGCCTTCCTTCAATGCGGGGAGTATAGTCAGCGCGCTTTCCCCAAAGGCGTATTTTTCTACTATATCCTTAAGCTCCCTCTCCGAAGCCTTGCCCGATGTTAGAGCGCCGAGAATACTCGCTACGGTATTGTAATAAGCAGAATATATTTCGTTGAATATCACTCTTCCTCACCTCCCGTAAGACCGTACATCTCGTAAAGCTTTTTAACGTCTGCCTTAAATTCATTTTCCACGGTTCGGTTAGAGAAATTAAGCTTTACTATACGGCATATAAAGGTCCTTATCCAAGGGATCATCTCCATAGTATCGTAAACGTCCGCAAAAAAGCGGTACTCATTGTCGCTGATCCGCTCTACCGTTCCTATACGCCTCTCCCTTTCAAGGCGCCTTACTATATGCTCCTCGCCCTCTTCTATCCTAACCGTGAATTCAACTCGCTCGAGCTTATCGGGGCTTCTTATACCGCGCTTTGTATTCACGCCCCACATCTTCGTCTGCATCACGTCAAGCTCCCGCCTCAGCTCGTCAAACCTCGGCGTTGGCTCTTCTATCTTCACAGAGGAAAGGTAATCCACTCTGAATGACTTTATAGTATTGAATTCGGGCTGATAGGCAAGAAGGTGCTGCCTTCCGTTCTGCGCGCTTATAAATATACGAAGAGGTATGAGCCTCGTCCTTCTCGGTTCCTCGCGCTTGCGGCTCATATTCGAGACGGATATTATGCTCTTTCTCCGCATAGCCTCAAAAAGCATAGCGAGAACGCCTGAGTCGAGCGCGCCCGTCACGTAATGATGCTTAAAGTCGAAGGGGTGATCCTCATGCTCGGTCTTATCAAGCAAAAAAGAGCCGATAACTCCACACGGGGCGATCTCAGAAAAGAAATTCAAGGCGCGCGCATCGGGAAGGGCAACGTTATCCTCTGCCCTTTTATATAAAAGCTGCTTGCCCGCCCTTCTCGTTTCTATCATACCGAGAGATACGTATTCCTTAAGCTTCTTCCTGACGGTCGATTCATCGAAGACCAAAGGCTCGTCAAAGCCCGAGAGATACTTCTCGTCAATGAGACTCAGTATCTCTGAAAGCGAATGCTCCTCCAAAGGCGAATGCAATATATCAAATATAATAAAATGAAGAGTTATATCGCCGTCTGTAAAGCTTTTCGCCTTCCACGCATTGTAAAGCGGATTGTGATCGCATTGGCGGCTGTCTATCGAAATGAAAACGTTCTTCCCCTCGGGAGTACGCACATAGCTCATATGATCGCCGAGCCAGCTCTCCATACGTCTTTTCTCGTCATCATACGTCCTCGCGCTCTTGCTCTTATAGTCCTCGCGGCTCTTGATACCGTAAACGTAGAACTCACGCATATAAGCGCGTATGCGCTCAAAATTCTTTATAAGCTCATTATATGATGACATCGCGTACTCCTTTCTTGCCTTCTAAATGAACACAATTATTGTCATTTAGGTCTAAAACAGCAGTGTTATTGACAAAATCAGCGCCGAGACCGTCGGCACAGTTACGGTATCCCAACCCTTTCTTGTGAAAAGCTCGGTGAATGCCGCTGCGGGGGCTATAAAAAGTGTGGCGGCAAGCGATATAAACCAAGGAAGACTTGACATAAAAAGAAGCACGGGAAGTGTGGAGATAAATGAGGTTGCAGCCATAGCGACCGTGCCTTCAACACTCTTTTTACCCTCGATAAGCTTGCCTTCGAGCTTATGCTTACCGAATGCCTTGCCTACTATTGCGGCAGCGGCATCGCCGGGGCCCCAAGCCATTATCGCTCCGATAGCAATATAGACCGCATCTCTGCCGAAGCCGCCCCAAAATATCGAGATAAGAGCGGTCATAAGACCGAAAAGACCGATAAAGCTGAATATTACCTCGTGCTTACCCTTCTCAACGAAAAGCTTTGAGTAAAAGCTCATTTTCTCGATAATCAGAAGAGCTATAATAACAAGGATAAGGAAGAAAACCTCTACCGCCGCGGCGATCCACCATATATCGGTAGCAAGGACAAGCGGAACGATAGACGTAAACGCAACGAAGTGCAGAAGCTTGCGGAATATATGATCGGGCACGCGGGTCGTAAATCTGACGATTATGAGGACGATCGCAAGAGCTACTATATATCCGACGTATATAAGGAAGGTCTTAAGGAACTCAAAAAGGTAACCCGTGTTGATTTTTTCGGCGTTATTGATCACAGTCATTGAAACTCCGAGAAGAAGGAGAATAGCTCCCGTCACGTATCCGACGGTCTTACCCTTCACCTTATTTGCAAACCTTGCGCTGACAAGTGAAAAGACGGTAGCGACAATGATCGCGGTAATAAGAAATCCAAAGCACTCCGAAATAATTTCGGGCTCGATCAGTATATGGCTCACCGAGGCGATAAGCGCGGTAAAGGTCATAATGAAGGTAGACGTTCCAACCGCGCTCATACGGTCATACCCGAGCATAGCGGTGAAAACTATAAGCATCATCATACCGCCGCCCGTTCCGAAAAATCCCGTTCCGAATCCGATCGTGAGACCGAAGAATAGCGATACGGCTATCTCCTTTGCGCCGAGCCTTACCGCGCCTTCCGCGCTCGCCCTCTCCTTCGAATCGGGCTTCACAAGAAATCTGATACCGATAGCTATGCAAAGGAGAAGCGAAAAGCCGCCGAGAACACTCTGATGTATAAAATAAGCCGCAACCGAGCCTGCCATACACATACCTATAATGCAAACGGCAATGAGCCAGCCTCTTTTCAGGTCTATCTTTTTATTTTTAGCATAGACAACGGTAGTAACGAGCGAGCCGAGAATATCGCTCGCAAGTGCGATCGCCGTTGCCATATACGCTCCATGCTCTCCGCCGAAGGTCGGACAAAGCACTATCAAAAGCGGCACCATAGCGGTCGCCGCGCTGAGGCCGACAAGCCCCGTTCCTATTCCCGCTATTGCCGCGGCAATAGTTACAACAATATATTCGTATGGCATATCAATCCTGCTTCGGTTTTAATTTTTTGAATAGCTTTCGGTAGGGAGAAAGCATTCCTTCATTCATCTTATTTCCCATTTTCTTCATGATCTTCTCGTTTGAAAGAAGCATACCCACAAGATACATCTTAGCCGATGTCAGCTTCTTTTTCTGAGGGAAGTCGTAGATGCCCTGCTTTTTATAGAACTTATGGTCGGCGCGCATCATTCCGCGCATCTGGTAGATAAGGTCGCGGAATATCTTCATTCCGCCAACACCCCAGAAATTCTTTGGCGCGGTGTGCGCGGTTTCAAGGCAAAAAGCAAGGCTCTTCGCAAGAGTATCAATAGAAGCGTTGGCATTCTCCTCATCCGAGGCTACCCATGCAAGGTAATTGCCGCCCGTTTCGCTTCTCGCTTCAATGACGGTGCGAAGGTTCTCTTCTCGGGAAAGCTTACCCGAAACTATATAGCCAACAGGCATACCGACTGTCACCGTCCTGTGCCCATTGCAGAAGTTTCTGTCGTCATACATCTTAAATCTCGAGCCCATAGAATGATCTCTGACCGTGAAAGCATAAATTATGGCATCAGCCTTCTGTATATTCTCCCTTAAGAAGGTGTCGAAGCCGTCCTTATATACGCACTTTTCCGAGACCGCGCACTTAAAGCAGCCGAGGCAGCCGCCGCTGAACGGGTATTCGGAAATATTGACCACTCTCGTATTAAACGGCAAGGCTCTTCTGAAGCGCTCCGTCATTTTTGCTAGATTGGAGCTATCATCAACGTTATCCGTGATAATTACAACGTCCTTCCCCTCAGCCTTCGGAGACGGAGGATTGTCTGCCGAAGCCTCGCAGAGAGAGAAGCTCTCGGGGCTCGTATCCCCCTCGGTATATACTCCGTTTTCAACAGACCAAAGGAACCTATCGAAGAACTTCTCCGCATCCCTTCTGCCCTCTTCCGTGAGCAGGTCTTCCATATCGGCGGAAAGACCTCTTATATACCTCATTCCGAGATCGAGAGAATTTTCCTCTACGTACTTATGCGCCGTCACGTCGTAGAAGTGCTTCGAGGTCGATATCTGAGTTGCGTATTTTCCTTTAAGAGACACACCGCCCGCCTTGAGAAGCTCAATAAATCTATGAAGCTGAGAAGGAGCTAAAAAAGTATACACGGGGTAGGAGAAAAGCACCGCATCGGAAGACTCAAGCATCGCCCTTGCTGAAGAAAGGTCGGCTTCATACGCCTTAATTCTCTGACCCGCGTCAATAACGGAGAAGGTATGCTCGGGATATTTTATCTCAAGATACTTCACCGTCTGAAGAGTTATACTGTATTTTCCCTTGGGGCTTCCGTTTATTACCGCAATATTCATAATGTCTCACCTCTTATTTTCTTTTTATTTATTTTAGCACACAGCATGCGCTTTGTCAAGAAAAGCTATACGTTGACAAAAGAGGCTTTTTATGCTAAAATAGAGAAAAATGATAAGTGGAGAAAAAGTATGAAATTTTCCGTTCTTGGCGCAGGCAGATGGGCAAGCTTTATCTCATGGTATCTTGCAAGGTGCGGCTTCTCCGTCACCGAATGGGCAAGAGAAACGAGCCGTGATTTTGAGCAGCTTCGGGCAACTCGTAAAAACGAATACGTGACCCTTCCCGATTCTATAAGACTCACCACCGATCTTAAGGAAGCGGTTGATTTTGCGGACGTTATAGTCATAGCTATAAAATCCCAGGCTCTGCGCGAGCTTTGCGGAAAGCTTCTCCCTCTCGGAGCGGATCAGAAAAGGATAGTCCTTTGCATGAAGGGCATCGAGGAGAGTACGGGAAAAAGGCTCACCGAGGTCGCAGAGGAATGCGGATTTCCGAAGGAGCGCTTAGCCGTTTGGGTGGGGCCGGGTCACATCCAGGAATTCACACGGGGTAAGCCCAACTGCATGGTTATAGACGGATACGATAAGGATTACGTCTCCTTGCTCGTTGATACTCTCAAGGGCGATCTTATCCGCTTTTATTACGGAGACGATATAATCGGAAGCGAGATAGGCGCGGCGGCGAAGAACGTTATGGGAATTGCCGCAGGCATTCTTGACGGCAGCGGTATGCCCTCATTAAAAGGGCCTCTCATGGCAAGAGGCGCGCGAGAGGTCGCAAGGCTTATTCACGCTATGGGCGGCAACGAGCTTTCCGCATACGGCTTATGCCATCTCGGGGATTACGAGACCACTCTCTTCTCTCCACATTCAAATAACCGCAGCTACGGTGAATCGATCGCTCGCGGCGAAAAGTTTTCCAAGCTCGCTGAGGGCGTCAGCACTGCGGCGGCAATGAAGCTGCTCGGCGAAAGATACTCGGTCGACCTGCCGATAACGAATGCGGTATACCGCATTCTCTACGAAAACCGCGAGCCGCTTTCGGAGCTTTCGAAGCTATTCGAGAGATCGGCAAAGCCGGAATTTATTTAATTTCCCCTATCCCATTACGATAAAAAGACTGCCAAACGTATTACGCGCTCAGCAGTCTTCTTCTTTTTTAATTATTGATCACTTCACGCCTGTTGTGGGAGCTTCCTCGGGAGCATTGACCGTGCCGCTTATAGCAACGGTAGCGCCCGGCTTAACGTTGACGAGAACGTATCTATTGCCGTCATCATCGGTCATGATCTCAAGCGCGCTATCGCCAAGAGCTGCCGCGCTCCAGCTATCGGGAACGGAGACCTTAACGGTAAGGGGCATATCCATTCTCTCATCGGTCTCCTCTGTGGTAAGGCTGACTGTGATAGTCTTACCGCCGAGAAGCTCGGTGGTGACGGTTGCCGTTGACCACTCAAGGAAATACTTTGCGGCTTCATCGTAGCTCGCTATCCAGGCTCTCTCTCCGTAGGCATTTGCGTGAGCGAAGAATTCCTTAGCCTGGCTTTCGTAGATGTGGTGATCTGTGCCCGTCCAGTCGTCGGGTCTGATCTCGTGGATGCAGAAGCTTGCCCAGCCGCCGGTCTCGACCGCCGTATCCATAAAGTCTGTCCAAAGGTCTATACCTGCCGCAAGGCACTCGGCGTTGGTCGAGCTGCTCGTTGTGGGATTGGTCTTGCTCGAGGTATAATGCTCTATCATATAAGAGGTTATCGAAAGTCTGTTTTTTATCGTATCGGGATAGAAGATAAGGCTATTGGGGTTGGTGGGCATTGAGTTGCCTCTTGCGGCGAAATATTCACCCGAATCTATAACTCTATTATAGAAATATTGCGACACGGATGCGCCCACACCCGCTCTGATGATAGTTCCTGAGCGGTATCCCGAGATATCCTCGATGATCTGATTTGAAGCAACAAGCTCCGCCTGTATATGACCCTTCGGCAGATCCGAGGTATTGGCGTACGTGCCGTTATTCTTCTTGTAGCCGAATATTCCGCCGTTATCATTCTCGCCGGGGTAATTGTGCGTATGAGTATGGCTGACGATATACGCCTTATCCGTTGCAAGCACGTTTCTCCAGAAATCGAACTTGCCCGCGATCTCGGTGTATTTGTATCTGCCGTTTTCGTCTATATCGTAGACCTTATTGCCTTCCTCATCGGTAACGACCGAGAGGTCCGCGAGCTTCTTGGTTATAAGAGCAAAGTTCGCATAGATATTTTCATATCCCGCCTTGCCGAGAATATTATCTACCATAAAATTCGCGGTAGACTCCGTTCCGTCGTCGATAACGAAGCATATCGTTCCGCCTGCGCCGTCCTTCTGCACGATCTCGGCATCAACAGCCGCATCCGAGCGGTAGAACTTGACGTTATAGACCTTCTCAGCCTCGCCGAGCTTGACCTTGACGGATGCCACTCCGAGCGAAAGTGCGGAAGCCTGAGTTACCTCTACCTCTGCGCCCTCTATAAGAGCGTCCGCGCCGACTGTCGGATACCCCTCGGCGTCATTCTTCACAGCATATACCGTTTTCGTGGATAAGAAGCCGGAAAGAGCCTCGCCGCCTACGGTAAGAGACTTAAGAAGCGGAAGCGCCTTAGCCTCTGCCTCTGTATAAAGAGTCAGCTTGCCGACTCTCAGATCAGGCTTATTAAAGAATCCCGACTCATTAAGATCAGCGGGGATAACAATGCCCGAAGGGGTGGCAAAAGCAAGGACTATATCCTTTGCAAGGTTGAGCGATTCGGTGTCGCTCGCCATAACGTAAAGCTTAGATTCCGCGTATGCTACGCGATAGTAGCCGACAGTCTCGTTTGCCGCGGCGTTTTCCTCTATTCCGTAGATCGCCGAAGCCGCGCTCTCACTCTCGGCAAGAGCGGGAAGAGAGCCTGAGGCAAGGCTTATATTGAGCCTGAGGTTATCAAGAGAAAGCTTGACGGAGCTATCCCCCGAGGTATAAAAGCTTAAAGCCTCGCTTGGAATATTGACTCCATCTGAGCCGTCTGCCATAGTTACGCCGACGATGCCGCTTTCATCGCCCTTCCCCTCTCCAAGGGGCGTTTTTTGGCTTTCACTTCCGCCCTTTGCGGCGCAGGATGAAAGCGTTAAAGCGAGGGCAAGAGCCAAAAGAGTTATCGCATATATTATCTTCTTCATTTATCTTACCTCACTTTCAGTTGATATAGGCTTCTATGCATTTAGCATAGGAATACATTGCGCTGTATATATCGAGCATTCCAACGTTTTCCGCGTAAGCAGAAAGGTCAAACGATCCCGAAGCCGAGCCCGCCGTCACCTCAACTCCCGTGACGTATGCGAGGGCAGGAGCTTTAAGGGTAGCATAAGAGCCGCCTGCCTGATCCTTGCCTTCGGATATCTCGAAGAATTCCGTCACCGTATCGCCAGATATATTATATTTAAAGCTGATATTTCCTGTGAAATTCGTGTCGTATGTAAATATATATTTACCGTTTTCGATCTTGCTCTCGGAGATCACGCCGCCAAGCGCCGCCATGCTCGCATCGGTTTTCGCCATAGCATATACAACCGTTGACGTATCGTATTTCGCCAGCATCTCGGTAAGCTCGGCGCTTGCTACGTCGCCTTGGCTCGCATTTATATAATTAAGAGCCGAGAGCGCAAGGTTATATTCATCGAAGGAGCTGCCGCCCTCGATCACCGATTCAAGATAGGAGATGACGGAGGTCTCGCCCATTAAGGAAAGCTCGCCCGCCTCGGTATCAAACGAGAAGCTTAAAGGAATTTTCTCATCTGCCGCGCTTGCCGCTATGGAATTAAGGCTGAACTTAAGGTAAGGCTCGCCCGAGATGAGAACGGACTTGCCCTCTGACTTTTCAAAGGTCATATCGCCGAGCGCTACCGACTTATAATCCGCATCGGGAACGTAGAGATTAAGACCGAAGTCATAGTCAAGAGTTGCGCTGATCTTGGGTGTGAAATTAAGCTTCGCCTCAAGATTATAAAGCTTATATCCCGAAACAGGGATCGGCTTCTCCATATCGTATCTGAGTGCCGAGGTATTGTGCGGTATCTTGATCGGGCACTCGGGAATAGCGCCCATAGCCCAAAGCTCGCTTACCTCCTCGCCGAGGATATCCCACTTGATCTTGGCATACTTATCCGTAACGGCGTAGGGGCAATCCTCTCTTCCGCTTCGGACGAGCTTACCGTCCGTAATGATCAGAAGCTTATTCTTCTGATCGAGATCCTCAAGAGAGAAGTATGTGTTTCTGTAAATATATACCTTAGCGGACTTATTTGCGTTTTCGTTGGCAAAAAGATTAGTGCCTGTATAAGTTCCGCCGTTGATCTCCGCCTTGGAGATCGCATTGACGGTAAATATTCTTTCATTGGTATTTATATTGCAGTTTCTCGCGTAAAGCTCGGAATAATTTCCCGTAACATCGCTCGGCTTATAGGAATTGACGACCGTCTTATACGCTCTGATATCACACTCCTCAAGCCTTAAGGTCGTGGGAGATGTCTCACTGCCGTTGGAATAGAAATCGATCATATTCTCATAATCGTTGGTGAAATCTATCTTGCAGCGCCTGAGGACTGCCTCGCCGTTGCCAACAACTGTCATCATCTTCGATGCTTTTACCGTGAGATCCTCCGCAAGAAGGTATGCGCCCGAAGCATCGTTCGGTATTTTGAATACGTTGCGGCGCACGATAGCCGTTCCGCCCTCGGGAATTCTTCCGTTGTCAAGCGCGTCGATGACGCCGTTCTTTACCGTGAGGCTTCCGTTCTTACCAACGGTGAAGAGGTGGTTATTGCTGACGCCCGCCATGGTAAGAGTATATCCCGAAAGGTCAAGAGTCACGCTCTTACCCGTAAAGGTATAGCACGCGGCGTTGCCCGTCACACCCGCCTTAAGGTCGGAAAGAAGATACACGGTATCGCCCGATACGGTCGCGAGCATAAGAGCATCAAGCTCCTCTTCGCTATACGCGTAGCTCTTCGTTCCGTCGCTGTGAAGAGCGTAAGCCACCGATCTTTCGAAAACAACGTAAAACTCATTATTATAGGGAGAAGCAATGCCGGGATCGGTGATCATCTCGCCGCCCTCGCTTCTCGAATAACCGAGCGCCTTATGGAGAACTCCGCCGATCTCTACCGTCTCTTCAAATTCGGGCGGGGTCAGGACAGCGGGCGCATCGTAAGTCTCTGTGACAGTCTCATCTCCAATATGCCACGTTACCGTGACGGGAGATGCGAAGGCGTTTAAAAACGCCGTGGTCTTTGCCGACTTATATTCGCCAAACGAGCCCTTATTATAATTAAAGGTATAGCCGCCGTCATTATATATCGAGCATTCATTCGGGATATCAACGGTATCAAGCACGTCTGAAAGCAGATTGACAAGAGCGCCCTCGGTAATAGCCGCTTCGATCTCACTCGCGGTTGAGAGCTTCTTGCCGCCGACCTCTGCGATAGCGCGGGTCTTAGGGAAGGTATATCCGCTCTTATAGACCGCATCCGTCCACTCTGTAAGACTCTTGGAGCTATCCGCAAGGACTGCCGCAAGGTTGCCCGAATAGCTATCCGCAACCGCCGTGACGGTGACGTTATCTATGCAAAGCGTATCATCTATGCTTACCGAAGCTCCCGAATTCATGCTTATTCTCATCGAATGCATATAAGAGAAGGCCTTTGCCTGAGCCTTGCCCGATGAAAGAAACCTGCCGTTATAATACACGTACGACTTACTATCCGCCGTGGTAGCTCCCGAGCTGTCGCGAGCCGCCTCGATAACTATGGTGAGGTGCTGCCAGCGTCCTCTCTCGCTCTCCATGGGGAGAGTTTTTGAATTGGCGGTGATGTTCCAGCCGCCCGCTCCGTCCGAGGCAACGTATACCTTGCCCTCGGCGTGCGTATTTACGGTCTTATCCGCCGAGTCCTTGCCTATCATTTCGAAGACGAGGCTTTCAAAATACTGAGTCTCGGTCGTGAAGTCTATATCGTAGACCATATATTTATTGCCGCCCGCGCTTGACAGCACAACTCCGCCGCTTCCGAATGAATTCTGCACGAAGGCGTGACCGGGGTTAGTGCCTGTAGCCGTCGGACTGAAGACCGCGTATCCGCCGCCGTCCGCTCCAACCGCAAGCTCAAGCTTTGACTGCGCCGCGCCGCCGTGGCTCATATTATTCTGCCCCGAGGTGTTGCCCTTGCCGGACGTGAAATCGTCACTCACCTTGACCGCAACTCCCGAAGCGCCGCTTACCGTCATAGCGAAAACCGCGCACAGAAGAATAGCTACGGCAAGCAGTATCGGCAAAACGATCCTTGCTTTTCTCATATTAATACCGCCCTTTCATATCAATAGTTTTTAATACATAATTATTATATCATTCTGCGCGCGTGCGTGTCAATCGTTATTCTCAACAAGAATACAGGCTCTCTATTGAGCAAAATCACTTGACAGAAGCGAGACTTCAGTCTATAATAAGGTAAAAAACACCGCAAAGGAGATCAATGATGAGTAGTATATCAGGTCTTGTTTCAATATCCTTCAGAAAGCACTCTCCCGAAGAGATAATATCCCGAGTAAAGGCGGCAGGCCTTGAGGCGATAGAATGGGGCGGAGACGTCCACTCACCTCACGGCGATCTTGAGACCGCAAAAAGCATCCGCAGCATGACCGAAAAGGCAGGGCTTCTTATGCCCGAATACGGCTCGTATTATATCATCGGCAAGAGCGAGCCCGAGCTTTTCTCTGCCGTTCTTGATTCCGCAAACGCTCTCGGCACAAAAATTATCAGGGTATGGCCGGGAATGGGCATGCCGAGCGACACTATAAGCAATGAGCAATACGAGGCAATGGTAGCCGATGCAAAAAGAATATGCCTTCTCGCAAAGGACTTTACCGTGGCGCTTGAATGCCACCCTGCCTCTCTTACAGACGAATACCACAATGCCTTGGCATTCATTCGTGACGTTGGAATGGATAACCTTAAAATGATGTGGCAGCCTAACCAGTACCGCCCTCTTGAATATAATCTTGACTCGATCAAAGCGCTCCTTCCTTACGTCGTTTCGGTTCACGTTTTCCACTGGTCAAGAAAGACCCGTCTTCCCCTCTCCGAAGGCAGAGCAGAATGGGAAAAATACATCTCTCTTCTCTCGGCAAAGGACTTGAATTATATGCTTGAATTCATGCCCGACGACAATATAGATACCCTCGCCCGCGAAGCAGAGACTCTAAAGAGTTTTTTAGTTTAATTTCAAAAAGCATTTACTTTTTTCTTAAAACGTGCTATACTTATGTTGCGACGTAATTTAATAATCTTGAACCAAGGGTGTACTATGCCATTTAGTACTCCCAACTTTTCATATACTTGGTTCAAGATAGTTATGAATTGCGTCGCGGCGAAGTTGGAGTGCATAATGGGGTGCGTTCGCTTTGCGGACGCATCTTTTTTTATTTTTGAAAGGACAAAGCTATGACTCTTGAAACATCCAATTTAATCTGCAGAACCTGCGGTGGACAAGTAGAATTAGACGAAAGCCGAAAGCAAGGTAAATGTAGATTCTGTAAAAACGTTTATCACTTTAAGAACGAGAAAAGCGAAGCGCTGATTCTTGCGCTAAACAGAGCAAATCTACATAGACAAAAATGCGATTTTCGCGAAGCTATCAAAGAATACCAACTTATTATTGATAAAATGCCCAACGACTCCGAAGCGCACTTTGGTATGCTGCTTTCAGTGTTTGGAATTGAGTACGTTCGTGACCCTCGACTTGGCATATATATGCCCACCTGCCACCGTTACGTCGAGGCAGACATTTTGAAGCATCCGTCCTATCTGGCCGCATTATCAAACTCCGCCACCGAACAACGTGAAAACTATAAAGAGCAAGCAGAAGCTATTGCAATACTTTTGAAAAGAATAAAGCATCAGTTAGAAAAAGAAGAAGATTTCGACGTTTTCATATCCTTTAAATCAACCGACGAGGACGGCAATCCCACAAAGGACAGATTAGTTGCAAGAAAAGTATACGACGAGCTTACCTCTCGAGGAATTAAAGTATTCTTCTCCGAGGTAACTTTAAAAAATCGGCTCGGCGATGAATACGAGCCGATAATATTCAAGGCTCTTATGAGCTGTAAAGCTTTCATATTAGTAGCCACTTCCGAAGAGAACATCAATTCCGTTTGGGTAAAAAACGAATGGTCGCGATTTGAAGACAGAATACGCGACGAGCATTTAAACGGAACGTGGTTATCGGTATTCAACCCAAGCTGTCGCGACTCACTTCCTTCATTTTTACATACTCAAGGAATTGATCTGTCAAAATACCCGGCAGGCGGTTATGAAATTGAGTTAGCCGATAACATTGAGCTTAAGCTCGGAAGAAAGAATCAAACTAATTACGTTACGGCAGATTTTGAAAAAGAATATAAAAAATGGCAAAAGGAAAAGAAAGATAAAAGAAAAGAAAAATGCAAGTTTTTCTTTAAAAAAACGTTTCCTTACATATCAGCTATATTGGCAATCTCTGCTATTGTATTCATTTCATTGCTCGTAAGAAGCTCTATTATCGATAACGAGCAAGCCACGGCTAAAATCGGAGTAGAATTGGCGCGGGAAGCGGCTGATAAAGGAGATTATTATACCGCTTATAATTACTATTCATCTCATAAAATACAAAAACTAAATGATTCAGCAATTGATCGCGAATTTAAATCATATGAGTACGCGGCTAATGGAGATTATTCAAACGCAACAAAGAACGGATTATCAAAAATTATAATACACGATGGTGTCACCAGCATAAGCGTAGGAGCTTTCAGTGGATGCTCCGAACTCGAAAGTATAGTGATTCCCGACAGTGTCACTAGCATAGGCGTAGGAGCTTTCAGCGGATGCTCGTCGCTTCAAAGCATAACCCTTCCTTTTGTTGGACGATCCATATCAGATACTTATCAATACCCCTTTGGATATCTATTCGGTACTTCAACCTATGACAATGCTGTAAAAACCGAACAACACTATAAAAACGAATCCGGCGAAAAGGAATCTTATACCACCTTTTACATTCCCAAAACGCTTAAAACTGTTACAATAACCGGCGGATACATTCCGTATGGAGCATTCTCAAATTGCGAGGATATAGAAAGCATTATTATACATAACGGTTACGGTGTGATTGGTGAAAAAGCATTTTCTCATTGTTCCTCATTAAAGGAGGTAAGATTTGATGATAACTGCAGCATAAACGAGATAGGATCCCAAGCATTTAGTAACTGTTCAAATTTGACTACATTTAAAATTCCAAGCGACGTGGATATTATACATGAGTTAGCGTTCTATCAATGTAGTAGTTTAAAAAGCATTATAGTTCCTAAGCAAGTATCAACTATACATAATGATGCGTTTTTGAACTGCAAAAGCCTCGGCGATTTGTATTTCGAAGGGACCTTACAGGATTGGTCAATAACCGTTGGATCTTTTAACACATCTTTTGAAAATGCAGCCAAATATTATTACAGTGCAAATAATCCCCTTGATAAAGGCTTGTATTGGAAATACGATGAAAACGGAAAGGTCTATATTTGGAATTAAAGCAAATTATATCCACCTTTTAAACGGAGCTGCAACGAATCCATTTTCGAGCAGCTTTGTTTTATTTTTCGAGTTCGTATTGACAAATTCATCTTTTTGCGTTATAATAATCTCGGTTAGACTTTTTTGAACATTATTTGTTCATTCTTGTCAAGCAAATATATAGATAGGAGGGATTGCCTTTGTTTACTAAAAAGCTAAAAGAAAGCTTCAAACTCAACGAGCCTATTTTCACAAGCGAAATACTTGAATCCTTGCCCGGCCTTTCTCGAGCCCGCATTTATCAACTGATTTCAGATGCGGAAAAAAACGGTTATCTCGTTCGTTATGACAACGGCATATATTATATGCCCAAAAAGACGGAATTCGGACTATCAGTTCCATCAGTTAACAGTGTTGTCGACAAAAAATATATAAAAGACAAAGGTAAGACCTTCGGTATTTACGGCAGATACGTTATGGAATTGAATTTCTCGGTAAGCACTCAGGTTCCAAATGATATCGAAGTAATAACGAACAACGAATCCCGTAGGGTACGCGAAATATCTATAAGAGGCAGACGCGTTATTTTACGGAAGTCGAGATTACCGATAACAAATGAAAACGAGGGCGCATATACCCTTATGGAGCTATTCAACAATATAGATATGAGGCAGTACCGAGAGGAACAACAAATACAGGATTCGGTATACGAATACGTCCGCAACAAAAAGATCACAAGAAAGGACATTCTGAGCTTAGCAGATGCTTTCCCTGCAAAAGCAATGAAAAACATAGCGCTAAGCGGAATTTTATATGAAGCTACACAACAATAAAGAATCATTCAATGATCTGATTTCATTGGTAAGTGATTACTATAAAATCGATCCGGCTCTTATAGAGAAGGATTATTTTGTAACGCTTCTTTTAAAGAATCTTGCCTCTAGGGTTCCCGATCTTTTATTCAAGGGTGGTACGTCACTTTCAAAATGTCACAAAATCATTGATAGGTTTTCCGAAGATATTGATTTAACGTTAAACGATAATCAACAAACGCAAGGTAAGAAAAAGCAAATGAAAACCGCAATTTTAGAAGCCTGCGAGTCACTTGATCTTCGGTTAATGAACCCTGATGACATAAGAAGCAGGCGTGATTATAATTGTTACAGAATAGAGTACCCTATCCAACGTTACTCTGAAAGCATCAAGCCGTTACTCTTAGTAGAAACTACTTATATCACAAGATCATATCCAAGCGAATATAAGCCTGCTACATCAATAATTTACGATTATTTAAAAGAGATCGGAAACCTTGAAGCGATAGAAAAATATGAGCTTGAACCATTTAGCATTCGCACTCAAACGCCGGAAAGAACATTGATCGATAAGGTTTTCGCAATATGTGATTACGCGATAGGCCAGCGTATCGAAAGGAATTCAAGACATATTTACGACCTATCTAAGCTACTGAAAATAGTCGATCTCAACGAATCTTTAAAGAAGCTGGTAAAAGACATTCGTGCCGACAGAAAGACACATGCTTTGTGCTATTCAGCGCAGGACGGTGCAAATGTACCTCAATTGCTTTACGATATAATTAAATCCGAAATATATAAAGCAGATTACGAAACCGTTACTAAGGCTATGATGTTCAAATATTTACCTTATAGCGAAGCAATTAAGGCATTGGATAAAATCATATCAAGCGGTGCTTTTGAAAATTAAATAAAGAACTGGCTCGAATGCAAAATAAATTCTGCGTTCGAGCCAACTTTTGTTATATTTGCTAACTATTAATTACAAAGATTGGATTTTATTGAGTTCAGATATCCAACCACTTATACTTTTTTATATAGATTTCCGCATCGGCAAGCGAAGCAAAAAATCCGCTGACCCACTCGCTCTTAAAAGAGAATACAAGTCTCTCTCCCTCAGCAAGTGTGATAACGTATTGGCTTGGGTCGGCGCCCGCCGAGCGCTCGGCAGATTCGGTGTGTATCACCTCACCGTTATCACCGTAAACGGTTAAAGTCATATTTATGACGGTCAACGCATCGTTAGAGGCAGCGGGAAGATAGTATATAGTATAATCTCCCGCCTCTTCGCAAAAGAACTCAAAATATGCAGTGGCTTCCGATCCCAGAGTGCAAGTGACCTTATAAGGCTCGTCAAGAGGGATCTCCTTAGGCACAGAAAGGCTCGTGCCCCGCGCATCACTCTCCCATCTTGCGTAGAGAGTGGTAGCCGTCTTGCTGTAATAATGCTCCGCATCGACCGCTCTTCCCGCAAATTCCGCATTATCGTACCAGCCGATAAAATAGGACTTAGTCGGGTGACTTGGGGGTGCGGGAAGCTTGATTGCTCTTTGGTCGATTATGTCCGCGACAGCGCCGCCCTCGGTGACGAAGCGGTACGTGATGTAAGAGCCGTCGTAGCCGAAGATAACGGTAGGCTTATCACCTATCCAGCCCTCGTCCCAGCCCTCGGGTTTTTCCTCTGCCGCGCAGTAGATCACAACGTCAGCGGCATTCTCGATGATACTCGAGCTGACGGTAGTTACCGAAGCCGGAATATCGAGGGATTTAATGCCTATGCACGCCGCAAATGCGCCTGCTCCGATGCTCTCAAGCATGGAATCGCGGGGGATGATAAACTTATTTATCGCGGTGCAGCTCGCGAATGCGTGCAGGCCTATGCTCTTCACGCTCTTCGGAAGCATAAATTCAACGAATGCCTTGCAGTATGCGAAAGCCTCTTGACCGATACTTGTCACTCCGTCCGGCAAGGTAGCCATGGAAAGCGACGTGCAGTTCGAGAAGGCAAGCTCGCCGATCTCGGTAAGATTATCGGGAAGATCCACGCTTTCAAGACTCGAGAAGCCATAGAATGCCTTGTCTGAGATCACCTTCTCACCCGTGACGGTAACAGACTTAAGCGCGCCCGGAATGTAGTAGGTTGCATCAGAGCTCTCAATGACGTAAACGTTGCCGCCCGCAGATGACTGCCCGAAGAAATATCCAAGGACCTCTTCCTTAGCGTAATCGGTCGTCTCGGATGCGGTGCATCCAACGAAGGGGATAGTAAGCGATGAAAGCGAGAAGCAGCCCCCGAGGAAGCCGCGGGAAAGTGTCTTTGCGCCTCTTACGTCAAGGCTCTCGAGAGACGAGCAGCCAAGGAACGCTTCTTCTCCGATAAATTCAAGAGAGGTGGGAAGGATATTGGGATTTATCTCTTCGTCTCCCTGATAGATGTTTTTAAGAGCCGAGCAGCCGCTGAATGCACGGCCGCCTATTGAAGCAAGATCGGTAGGAACGTATATCGAGGTAAGACCCGAGCAGCCGCTGAATGCGTGCTCGGAGATCGCCTTAACGCCGTTGCCTAAAAGCACGTCCGTCAGATCGATCATATTCTCAAAGGCGTAGGATACCACGTATCCGCCGTTATCTATCGCGATCACCTTAAGGTTTTTCGGAAGCTGATAGGTCCTCTCGCTCCAGCTATTGCCCTTTTCGTAATAATGCTGAGTGACGCCTACACTCGCAAGCACGGTATCGTTACCGTAATAGGTGGTATCAACTACCGAATATCTCTCCTCGCCGAAGAAATAGCCTATCGGGTAAGCGTAAAGCACGTCAAGCTCCGCATCACCCGACTCGGGCGCTTCATCCGAAAGTCCCATAACGCCTGCCGAGGGGAACTTGACAGTCTCAAGGGAAACGCAGCCCGAAAGCATTCCGGGATAAAGCTCCTTTACCGAGCCGGGAATAGAGAGAGTCTTAATAAGATATCTGTTTTTGAAAATATCGGGAACTATTTCGTTAACCACAGCTCCCTTTATCGTCTTGGGGATGAAAAGCTCGTAGGTATTATTGGCAATGCTTGCGCTATCCTTCGGCTCATCGTCGGGCTTGCCCTTAAGTCCGATGAGAACGACGGTGCCGTCTGCCTTCTTGATCCACTCAAGTCCCGACGGAGTAATTCCATATTCAGAAGTAACGCCGTAAAATACGGGTCTTTGTGCAGCATTCCAATCCGCGTCGAAATCAGCGGGTGCCTCGGCGCTTTCCATATAGACCTTGACATTTGGACTGCCTCTGAAAAGATCCTTGCTTACCTTGGTCAGGCTCGCGGGAATGAATACCGACTCAAGCGATGAGCAATTTGCAAAAGCTCCCTCTCCAACCTCGCTGACGGCGGCGGAAAGAGTGATCTTTTCTATGATCTCGTTGCCCGAGACGGCGCCATTATATAATTTATAGGTAGAGTTTTCGCCAAAGGACGAGGGAAGAGTCAGCTCCTTTGCATATCCAACGTAAGCAAAGAGTCCTTCCTCGGTATTATTCTCATCCGAGTAGCTTACGAAAACGAGTCCGTTATCGATAGTTACAACGCCCTTGGCATCGATAGACTCAAGCTTATTAAGTATCTTATTGACCGCGCCGTCAAAAGCATTGCTCTCGGAATAAACGTCAAAAAGAGTGTGGCCCGAGTTAAATGCATTAGAGGAGACCGAAACTTCCTTCGCGCGGCAGATGACCGATATAAGCTTATCGCATCCGAGGAATGCGCCCGAATTAATGAGAGTAAGAGTCTCGGGAAGAGTGATCCTCACAAGGCGTGACTCACCCGAAAACGCGCCGGAGCCCACGTAAGCCGTCTCGTATCCCGCGATCTTATCGGGAACGGTAAGGTCGTATGCCGAGCCGAAGTAAGCCTCGATGCTTGCAACGTCCTTTGTCTCAGCGGTCTCGCCCGACTGGATCTGAAGGCTCTTTATAACGTAGCCGAAGCCGTCATCGCTGACGCCGTCTATTTTCTTGACGTTATCCGAGGAAAGACCTGCGTTCCAATAGCTGTCCCACATACCGGTATTGACGCTGTAGCTCATATAAACGGCAGGGCTTGAACCGTAGAATATATTAGATCCCGCGCTTACGACCGATGCGGGGATATATACGTGAGTAAGATTTCCACACTGCGAGAAGGCTTTCATTCCCACCGAAGCTATACCCTCGGGAAGGATCACCTTCTTGATCGTATCGTTGCCGAAGAACGCCTCGTTTTCTATTCTGAGAACGTTATAACCGTCCAGCTTTTCGGGAATATTCACTATACTGTCCGTACCCGTGTAGCCGATTATCGCAACTCCGTCGCCGTAAAGCTCGTATTCAATGCCTACGGTGCCGTAGCTCCACTTGGGTGTAAGGGTAGTATCCCAGACAACGAATGAATTCTCAAAATCCCATTTATTTCCAAATCCGTCATACCAGCCCTCGAAGGTGTATCCGGGGCGAATGAGGTTGCCGGGATCTTCGATCTTCTTAAACGCCTTGCTCGTCACAGGATCGATATTACCCCAACCCTCGGTCTCGAAGGTGACGGTATTTTCCTTGACAAAACCAACGTAAGCTCCTAGAAGAAGGATAGCCGCGATAAGCACCGCCGCGAATATTCTCGCCGCAGCCTTTTTGGTCTTCTGGCGTGAGAGCGCCTTCGTCTTAACGGTAACGGGTGAATAGAAGCTCTCGATCACGCCAAACTGAGGCATGATCTCCTTTGCCGCATTATTGTGTTTTCTCAGCTCCGGCAGGCAGGCGAACTTCTTCATATAGTCCTCTCTTCGGTTCTGGTGCGCGCTGTATACCGAGGAGAAATATTTATGCTGAGCATCGGTAGCCGAGTTGAGCGCCTCGCGGTATTCGGTGTATTCCTCAAGCTTTTTCTTCGAGCGGCAGATCTCGTAATCGTCGACCGCGTGAAGACGGCACTTGAGAAGTCCCCACCTGATGAGAGCGAGCATCTCGGATCTCTTTGTCGGTCCTAACTGCTCTGTGAGAGTATCCGATTCGGTGATGACCGAATCCATATCGGTAAAGTAGGTCTTAGCCTCGGAAAATCTTCTCTCGAAGATCATGACCATAGCGATCTTATAGAGGAATTCGAGATAAGCCGCTTCGCCCTTTATACTGAGAACTCCGTTGCCCACACACTCTATAAAGGGTCTGTGATGCGAGAAGTTATTCTGTATCTGATAGGAGAGAAGGCGCATAAGGTCCTTGACCGTAACGTTCTCAAAATCGCACTTCGAGCAGATAAGTATTCTCTCTATGATCTCATCCTTATCGAGATCCTTCGGCTCCTTCTTGGATGCATCGTCATCCTTATTGATCTTAAGCTTGAAGGAGCGCATAGGAGATCCGCCGAGACGGCAGCCGAGAAGGTTCCAGTACATCGCCGCCTCGTGGCTCGCCTTAAGATAGGTATTGAAATACTCTATCGCCTCTTTATAATATCCCGAGAAGTAGAGCGAATTTGCGAAATCACGCAAGAACGCCATATTGAAGGCGTTGTTTTCCGCTATGAAAAGCTTATCGCGGCAGGTCTCGTAAAGCGCCGTCGCAAATTTAAGATTGCCCGCCTTGACCGCATCGACCGTATGACCCTTGATGATATCAAGAAGATTTTTGATCGACTTATCGGGAATATACTTGGCAAGCACCTCAAGGAGCTTTACTATCTGATTATCGTTCTCAGCCTTCGCGACCTGATACATAAGCATATTGATCAGGTTATCGGTAAAGTCCTCGTCCGTGGGGTTATTTATCGCCGCCTCGAGAAGCGAGAATGCCTCGGGTCCTACCGACTTGAAGCTGTAAATAAGATCGGCAGGCTGAGTGATCTCGGTGGGAGAGGCTCCCCTTAAGCTTCCCGTTATATACTTATCGGGCAGCTTCACCTTGACCTTCGATAAGAACATACCGAAGTAAGCCTTACCGTTGTTCGGGTTCTCGTCCGCTATCTTCTTGAAGCTCTGGTATGCTATATTGTAATTCTTATTGACGAGGTAGAGGTTTGCGTTCTGCATCTCTCTCGCCTCGGACGCCGTGATATGAGTAATGGTCCTTGACTGACCTATGTTTACTCTCTTCTCGCCGGCTCCCGTATAGTCGAGCGACTCCTCGTCAAAGCCCTCGTTAAGCACTCTCGTGGGTATTTTCGCGCCCCTCTTTCCGCCCGGCTTGACGAATTCGAGCGCGCGGATAAGCTCATCCTTAAAGTTAAGGGAGAGCGCGTCTATCATAGTATGCTCTATCCTTCCGCCGAGAGCCGCAGGAAGCTTCGGAGGCTTGCCGAAGTAAACAATTATTAGCGAATTCGGCATTTTCTTGCCTCTGCCGATGAAGTACATATACCTCTTCCACTCGTTTTCAACCCAAGCGCTTTCAAGGTATTCATACTTGCTCGCGAGAAGCACCATTGCCTGAGAGGTCTGAAGAGCCTTAAGTATTCTCGGCTCATAGTCCTTACCCTTAAGGTTCTTATCATTGCCGATGGACTCGGGCGAGAAGAATACGTTATACTTCTTCTTTGTGAAAAGCTCGTAGATCTCCCTTGCAGTCTTGCAGTCCTGAGTCTCTATGGTCATCTCGCTGCCGTCTATCGTCTGAATTACGTCGCTCGACTTGAAGGAGATGAATATATTGTAAGCAGGCTCCTTATCAAGAAGCTCGAAGTGGCGGCGAAGTATACCGTCAAGCTCCTCGACCTGAGTGCGGTAGAAGTCCGCATCGCCCGACGTCGCCGCATTTTCGATAGCAAGCTTGAAATTATCGCTGCTCGCAAGCTCGTGACCCTTCTCATAGCTATGGTGGAAGAAGGTGGGCACAGGCACCTGCTTTGTCGCATCCGTAACGTATACTATTCCGTATTCGATAAGCAAGGACTGCCAGTAAAGCTCACCGCAGGCAGGATTTTTTCTCTTGTATTCGGTGCAAAGATCCTCTGCCTTGATGAAATCACGCAGCTGCCTGAAGCGGCTGATATCCCTGAGGTCGGCGGTGATGTCTTTATTTAAATTATCGTAGACCCTCTTACAGTATCGGCACTGCACCTTAATACTGTCGCGCGGAATGTCAAGAGGCGCGCCGCAGTGCAGACAATTGAGAGTGGCTGATGGATTCATTAGATCGATATCCTTTCGGTTTTAATTCTTAAAGGCGTCCCTTCGCCTTTCTGATAAAGTCAAGCACGATATCAGCGGGGATAGCGTAGTTCATACCCTCGGTCGCGCTTCCGTCGCGCTGGATACGGCTCGAAACTATAACGCCGATTGCGATACCCTCTGAGTTGAAGATAGGTCCGCCCGAGTTACCGCCGTTGATAGCGCAGTCTGTCATCATAAGGGTATGGCCTGCAAGCTGGCGGCGCTTATCGCTGACGATACCGCTCGTGATACAAGTTCCGTCTCCGAGCGAATTTCCGACAACGTATACCTGCTCGCCGATGCGTACCTTATCAAAGTCTCCGATGACTATGGGAGATGCATCGTAGGGCACTCTGTCAAGCTTGATGAGAGCGAGGTCAACGCCTGCTCCTCTGCCGCCCTGATTATCGCCGAGAGCGATGATCCTCGCTCCTATTCTCTCACCCGATATCGTTGCAACAACGGTATGGCAGGGGAGCGATTCATCGGTGACGACGTGAGTATTGGTGATAGCGTAGCCTTCTCTGTCAATAAGGAAGCCCGAGCCTGCCGAAGCGCCTCTGTGAGAGAGGCAGCTAAGCTCAAGGATACCCTTGATATTCTTCTCGAAAACGTCAACTCCCGAGGATACTCTCGGCGCAGGCGCAGCAGCGGGCGCGGGCGCGGTGGGAGCTGAAGCGGGAGCCTTCGGAGCTGCCGCATCATAGTCTATCTTCTTGCAAAGCTTGCATTTGAAAAATCCGTCCGGTGTCGGAATAAGGGGGCCGCCGCAGTTCTTACATTTCATAGTCTCATCCTCCAAAAGTCTTAAGAGAGCTGCTTGCCGCAGCCCGAGCAGAACTTAGCTCCGCCCTTATTTTCAGCTCCGCAAGCGGGGCAAACGGTCTTTGCTATAGCGGTAGCCTTACCGCAAGCCGAGCAGAACTTAGCTCCGGGAGCAAGCTCGCCGCCGCAATTGGGGCAAAAGTTGCCTGCCTTGGGCGCGCCCGAATTTGCGTTTGCGCCCTTAAGCACCTCGTAGTAAGCCGCCTTATCGCGCATCTCAAGCTCGCGAAGGTATTTCTCGCGCTCCCAGTTCTTATCGTCAAGTCTCTCTTCCTCGGCGCGGCGCTCCTTATCGCTGAGAGTCTTCTTCATATTCTCGATATTATCCTCGATGAAGCCCTCAAGCTTCTCCTCGTCGCCCTCGGCGAGATTTATGCTGTTGATAATGAAGTTGGAAAGCTCTATACCCCACTGCGTGTCAAATTTCTTATTGAGTATGGGGGCTATAAGAGAAGCGATCATCTTCTTATCCGAGGTGAACTCTTCGTACGTAAGCTTCTTCTCGTGCGCCACCTGGCAGAATACGTCGCAGAATTCGTTGACTACCGCGCTAAGCACTCTTTCCTCGAAGTCCTCGCGGGAGAACTCACTCCTTGCGCCGCCGAGCTTCTTGAAGAACTGATCGTGATTTGTGATATTGATACCGAACTCACCGTTCGCTCCGATCTTAATGGTCTTGAAGCTGAAGGGATCGCGGTAAATAAATCTGTCCGGCGTGCCCCAGCAGATAACGATATCGGTCTCCTTGGGCATATAAACGACCTCGACCGAAAGACCCTTCTTCCAATCTCCGACCTCTCCTCTGGTATCGAAAACCTTATAGTTTCCGCTCTCGAGCAAACGGCAGTCTCCGCCGCCCTTGATAAGAAGAGCTACGTGAGTCATAGGAACCTCAACGATGGCGTCCTTCTTCTCAACGATGGAATTGACTCTGACGAAAAGCACGTCGTTATCGTCCACCTTCGCGTTGCACATATTCTGATCAAACTTGATGACCTGAGGCTTTTTATTAAAAAATCCCATAATTAAATCTCCCGATATGTAAAAATTTGGCGGATAATATTACGCCATTATAAATTGAGTATATCATACATATAAATATTTTGCAATAGTTTTTTAACAAAATAAAAACAAATAAAAACAAATAACCCCAATTTCGGCAAAAACATTGCAAACCCGAACTCTTTGTGTTATACTTAGATCGTAATTTTATCCATCGAAAGGAAAAGCGATGAACAAAACGGATAACTTCGGCTTCAAGCATAAGAGCGGCATACTTATGCCCGTCTCATCTCTGCCCTCAAAATACGGAATAGGAGACTTTGGAAAGGAAGCTTATAAATTTGTTAATTTTTTAAAGGAATGCCGCCAGAAGTGCTGGCAGGTGCTGCCTCTCGTGCAGACCTCATACGGCGATAGCCCATACCAGTCGCCCGCATCGGCGTCTCTCAATCCTTATTTTATAGATCCCGACACCCTGGTTTTAAAGAAGCTTCTCACAAAGGAAGAGGCAAAGGCTCTTGCCGATACCTCGCCCCGTGTTGACTACGGAAGGCTCTTTTTCACAAGGTACGAGGCACTCCGTGTCGCGTTTTCGCGCTTCTCACCCGATAATACCTACCGCTCGTTTTTGAAAAGAGAGGCAAGCTGGGTTAAGGATTACGCCCTCTTTATGGCGCTCAAGGTAAAGAACTCTTACCGCCCGTGGTACGAATGGGACGAGAGCGAAAAAGACTTTGAAAAAGCGAAGGCGAAAGCGGATCTGCTTCGCGATGAATGCGACTTCTGGCTCTGGGTCCAGTACGAGGCTGACGCCGAGTGGCGCGCTCTTAAAGCATACGCGAAGAAAAACAGAATAATTCTCATCGGAGATATGCCGATCTACGTCGCGCATGACAGTCTGGACGTTTGGTCAAGCCCCGAGGACTTCCTTCTTGACGAGGATTTTAACCCCCGCTTCGTTGCGGGATGCCCGCCCGATGCCTACGCAGAGGACGGTCAGCTCTGGGGCAACCCCATATACGACTGGGATAAAATGAAAAATGACGGCTTCTCCTGGTGGCTCGACCGTGTCGGCAGGAGCTTCCGTCTATACGATATTCTGAGGATAGACCACTTCCGCGGCTTCGCGAGCTACTGGCAGATACCCTACGGAGATGAAAACGCAAGGCGCGGCTCCTGGATAGCCGCCCCGGGCAAGGAGCTTTTCGCAGCGGTCAGAGCCTCCTACCCCAAGGCAAGGATCATTGCCGAGGATCTCGGCTTTATAACGGATGACGTCCGCGAGCTTTTAGCTTATACGGGCTTCCCCGGAATGAAGCTTCTGCAGTTTGCATTCTTCTCGCCCGACTCCGAGTACCTTCCGAAGAACTACACGACCGAAAACTGCGTTGTCTACACAGGCTCGCACGACTCCGAATGCACAAAAAGCTGGGCAGCTGCCCTTAAGGGAGATGAGAAAAAGCTCTTCCTTTCGGAGACGAAAAAGCAAAAGGGCGAAGCAAAAACCGACGCGCTTATCCGCCTCGCTATGCAAAGTTCGGGTAACCTTACCGTCATTCCCATTCAGGACTATCTCGGTCTCACCAACGCCGAGGGCAGAATGAACACCCCCTCAGTCGCCATGGGCAACTGGACCTTCCGAGTATCCCCAAGATTTGCTTCGGAAAAGTTCAAGAATAAGATACTATCTATCACAAAAAAATCCAAGAGAAATACATAATATGTAAACTATTATTTGCTATATAACAATAATTAAGCCTACAAATAAGAGCTTGGTTTTTATTGCCGTGTTCTTATTCGTAGGCTTTTTATTCTAAATTGTTTTATTTACGGATCACTATCATAACTACTACCTTGACTGCCGGGTTGACCGTCCTCGCCTTTTATAGTTACTAAATTATCAACGGCAATATTATTTACAATTGCAACAGCTCCGGCTCCGGCATCTCCGCCAGCGCCTCTCGTTCCGTTCGCATAGTTAGTATCTCTGCGACCGCCAGTACCTCCGTTGCCGCCTTGACCACCGGTAGCTACTCCGTTAGTGGTTTTAATAATATCAAAGGTTTGTGCCTCTATTGCACAAGCTCCCGAACCGCCCGAACCGCCTTTGCCACCGACATTTTGGGAACCCCATAATTTATTTCTTGCATCCTCTCCTTTTCCTCCGTCGCCACCTCGTCCGCCTACGATGCTAAATACTGAATCACCATATGCGCGGAATGTATTACATTTTAAAGCAACGCCACCATCACCACCTTTTGCTCCGGGGTTTCCGTTTCTGGAACTTCCAGGTATTCCAGTATAATCTCCCCCCTCGCCTCCGGCGCCGCCCACAATATTAAGCGAAGCAGTACGCTTGACAGTCACAGTCTCGGCATTTATTGCTACACCGCCATCACCGCCCTCTGTGCCTTCCGCAGAAGGATTTGCGCCATTTCCGCCAACGACAGTTAATTTTCCGTTTTCCATATCAACAGTAATATTCGTAGCGCTAATTGCGGTACCGCCGGTCGCAGATTGATCGCTTCCCGCTCCTGCTGTAACGGTAAGCTCTCCGCTTCCCGTGAAGGTAAGTGATTCAATGTCATTAAAAATTATTCCCGCTTCAGCAGACGTACCGATCGAGCATTTTCCGTTTACATCAACGGTCAAGTATGTGCCGCCATTATTGTATGTAGAAAATGCCGGATTATAATCTGAAATAAGATTAAAATCTGATAAACGTATCAGTACAGGAAATTCAGGGCGGAAGCTGCACAAAGTAATGCCGAGATTCAAATAAGTTTTCAGAGGATCGCCAACAAAGACAATTTCCTCTGTTGCAGGGTCAATATCAATATGACCTTTTCTTCCTACGTGATCTTCAATTCCGTAAGAAGGAATATCACAATTACTGATCATGCTCCAATCAACTATTATCTTGGGTACGCCCTCAATAGGTCTTCGGGGCGTGCTTTCCACGGTATTAAACACGCTATAAGTATCTCCGCCTGACCACGTATCGGAAACCACGGTGCCCGTCGGAACGTATTTTCCAACCGTAAAGGGATCGACTTCCCAAACTGCGTAAAGGTTGACATTTCCGCCGTAAACCGAGGTAAGATTCTTAATCTCAGCTTTATCTTCATAAACAACGTTACCGGTTGATGACGTTGACCAGCCCTTAAATATCCAGCCGTTGACACTAAGTGTATTTGGGCTGAGAGTTGCGCTTTTTCCGTATATGCACGTTATAGACTGCATTTTATCGGTCGTCAAGGCGCCGTTTTTGGGGGTGTTTTCAATAAAGCTTACGCTGTATCTAATAGGTGTTTTCTTCGCATAGAAAACTTTATTTCCGTAGCTTCCCTTGGTAACAGATACAATAGGTTCTCCGCTATATGATGAGTTGGAATACCACTCGCCGATCTCATAACCCTCAAGTGATGAGTGATCCGCAAGTATTATCGCATCAGACTCAACGTTATACGGAATAACCTTGAATATCTCTCCGTCAAGGACTAAGGTTGCCGTAAATTCGATGGGCTCCGACCACTTTGCATAGAAGATTTTATTTCCTGTGCTTCCTGCTTCAAGCTTTGTTACAGGTGAGCCTGAAAGCTCTGCATTGTCATACCATGCAACGGTATTATAAGCAGGGTGATATACTTTATCGGACGTGGGAAGAATAACCTCTTCGATCTTATTATAAATTATACTGTCAATACCCTCTCCGCCGTTTGTTACGAAGTTGATAGTGTACTGATTATAATTCATCTTACCGTAAAGCGTTATATCGCTGCAAAGAGCCGCTACGATAGTTTTATAAGTAATACCAACAAGACTTTCGCTCTCATACCAAGCCTCAAATGTCTTTCCCGATTCCTCGGGAGTCGGCAGATCAATAACGACGTCCTCAATATCATAAACGATCTCTCGGAATATCTCTCCGCCAAGCATAAGAGTTATAGTATATTCATTCAGCTTCCACTTTGCATAGAAGATCTTTCTTCCCGTGCTGTTCTGCTCGATCTCGGTAATGGAAGAACCGCTGTAATCCGAAGACGTATACCAGCCGATGAAGGTGTATCCTTTTCTTGTGGGAGTCGCGAGAGTTACGGTATCGTTTTTAGTATAACTTCCGTTTGCAATAGACTTGCCGCCCATGGTCTCGTAAATGATATCATACTCGGTGATCTCCCACCTTGCATAAAGCTCGAGATTATCGATAGTACCGGGCGCGATAGAGAATATGGCTTCTCCGCTCAAATCAGCATTCGTATACCAGCCGCAGAACGTTTCGCCGTATTTAGTAGGCTCAGAGAGATCTATCTCTGCAGAATTTATATAATACTCTATTGAGAGTATTTCGCTTCCGCCGTTTGAATTGAAAGTAATTATATATTTTGTCGGATGTACCGCCATAGCATAATAGATTTTATCTCCGGTGCTGCCCGCGGGAATAAACGTCACAGGATCTCCGCCGAATGCTTCATTCCTGAAGAAACCTTCAAAATCATATCCGGGCTTATCGACCGATGTCGGAAGCTCATAATCGGGGGACTCTATCGTGTAGGTATCGGTCTTTATGATCTTACCGTCAAGATAAAGGGTGATATTATATACGTGAGGGACGAAACGTCCGTAAAGCGCAATATGCCCATAGCTTCCCGCGCCGATAGACGTGATAGCCTCACCCGAAAAATCGGAGGTTTTATACCAGCCTGCAAAGTCATATCCGCGCTTTTCGGGAATAGTTAGATTTTCAGTTTCCTTTATAGTATATTCTTCGGGCGCGATCGCATCTTCACCCTCAATATGATATACGATCTGATACTTTATAGGATTAGCATAATCCCATATAGCGTAAAGATTAACTTCACCGACCGATGTAACGCTATACTCTGCTTTATCCCTTATCAGATCTCCCTCGCTACTCGCATGAGGATCAGTCGACCAGCCGAGAAAGTTATATCCGTTATTGTAGAAGGTATTAGGAGGAAGATTACCCTTTCCGCCCGTAGGTATCGTGAAGTCAGAGACCATATTACCCTCTCCGCCATTCTTATGGAAGACGAATGCGTTTGGGTCGCCCTTCCAGCAGGCATATAAAATATACTCCGCCGAGCTTCCCATTGTGTAATCAGCCTCGTTGTTATATACCGCAGCTCCGCCGGGCTCGGTTGCCCAGCCTATGAATGTATATCCCGGTCTTGTGTAAGCAATTGTTGGCAATTTTGCAGTAGAATCGGTCTCTATTTGCATATTAGCCATAGTTCCGCTGAATTCGCCTGCGCCGCAACCTGAATTGAATTTAAGCGTGTTCTTCTTCGCGCTCCATACGGCGTAAAGCACGTATTCGGCGTTTTCGCCCATTGTGAAGGTTGCTCCCTCGGTAAGCTCGGCTTCCTTTTTGCTCTTATCATAGCTAAAGCCTGAAAGCTCGTATCCCGAGCGATTAAACGCGCCCGAAGGAATAGAGGTCTCTTCTTCGTAGATCAAGCTTATTTCTATGCGATCACCCACACCGCCGTTCGGATCAAGTATAAGCTTTCCGCTCTTTCTCTGCCATACCGCATAAAGAGTGCTGGAGGAAAGAGTTCCCATAGTGTAATTCTCTTTATCCTCATATTCCACGTCTCCCGTCTGCGAAGTGGACCAGCCTAAAAAGTCATATCCGACTCTTGTGAAGACACATTCGGGCAGGTTTGCGCTGCTACCCGTAGCCAACTCCATTTTTGCCATTTCGCCCTCTCCGCCGTTCGGAGCAAATAGAAGGCTATTCATATTCTCGGCAAAGCGCGCGTAAAGCGTATGATCTTCCGTTTTTGTTACGCCGCTCTCGGAATTCACAAGCTCACCGCCGCTCGAGGCAGTATACCAGCCCACAAAATGGAAGCCGCTCTTTTCGGGTATCTTTTCGGCAAGCGGAGAGTATACTCCGCCATAGCTTACGCTCACGGTCGTAAATGCTTCGCCCTCGGATACGAGGGTAACCGTGTAAACGTTTGCAATCCATTTAGCCTTAAGAGTCATATCCTTTTTGACGGTATCCTTCGAGAAATTCCAGAGCTTGCCGTCGTAAAGCCAGCCGCCAAACGTGTAACCTATCTTTTTGGGCGTAGCAGGCGCTGCGGTAAGGGTATCCCTCTCAACGACAATACTCTCTATCTCACCTGCTCCGTCAGTATCGTAGCTGACCTTCGGCTGTCTTTCTGCAATTGCATAAAGACTGAAATGATCGGTCTCAAAATAAAGAGTCTTCTTATCCTCGGAAAGAGTTGAAGGCATCTCGGAAAACTCCTCGTCCGAGGCTATGTAATAGATCTTGACTGCGGTAGTGTCAAACCCCTGAGGTACAGGAATACCGACCTTGACCGAGCCTTCAAACTCCAATTTCTTATCCCATGAGAAAAGAGAAAGGTCGTAAAGCAGAAACTTCTCGGACTCCTGCCTTAAGGCGTTCTTCGCATCAACGTACTCCACAGAGTCGCTCGCTTTCTTTTCGGCATCGAATCTGACCGCCATCTTATCAAATACGGTTATAGACTCCTTGGGAACGCTGAGAGTAACACCCGTATCGTCAACGATAGCTGGAGAATAAAGACTGAGGCAAACGAGAGTCGCCGTGATAAATACAGCAAGAAAGCTCGCAGCGATAACAAATACGTTTCGTACGCGCCTCGCCTTGCGGTTGCGAAGCTTTTCATATCGTTTGATAAGAACCTTTATCTTTTTAGCTTTTTCATTGAAGTTCTTTTTGATATAATCCTTGGCACTGCTGTAAACGATCTCTGCCTTTTCCCTGTAATTTTTCTTTTCGACTCCCTCGTCAAAAACGTAGTCTGTAAATCCGCGTGTAAGATCGGCTATCTCAAGCATCTGATAAAGGACGTCATCGGAAAAAATTTCGCATTTTTTAATGAAACTCCTTATATCCTCGGCTCTATTCCAC
Source organism: Clostridia bacterium (assembly GCA_017462605.1). Taxonomy (GTDB): domain Bacteria; phylum Bacillota; class Clostridia; order Oscillospirales; family CAG-272; genus UBA1740. The sequence goes on from JAFTQV010000061.1 coordinate 80,302, forward strand.
CAATCAATGCTTTTCTTTTCTTTCTTCGTTCCGTCAAGCGCTTTCATAAGCTTTATAACATCCTGATAAAGGTTATCGAGATTGATCTTATCCTGCGCATTTGCCGAAACGTCTACTCCCTGCTTGTAATCGCAGTCGATTTCGCTGCACTCCAAGTGACCGTTGCCGTCAGGCTTAAGAAAACCCTTATTGCACTGAGGGCAAATCTTCTTGTTGATGTCTGCCAAACTGCTCATTTTTACCTCCACTTCATTTTCATAATTCTATTTTGGAATTATTTTTATTATAATTCTATTTTGGAATTTTGTCAATAGTCTTTTGGGATATAATTTTTATGCGAATACCAACCAAAGGATGTTGATTATGAAGCTCAGAAAAAAAGAATACGGAGATGCAAACCTCGTTGGAAGAAACATTGAGGAATTAAGAAAGGAAAGAGGAATCAGCCAAAAGGATTTTATTGCCAAGATACAGGTAATGGGCTGCGATATGAATCCCACAAGCTATTCCAAGCTCGAGGGTCAAATAAGGAGCGCGTCCGATAAGGAGATCTACGTTATTTCAAAGCTTCTCGGAGTCACCATGGAAGAGCTTTTTGAAAATAGAGAAAGCCGACCGACTAACGTCAAAAGCGTAAATGAAGACCGCTGACTGTTCGGCGCAATTAACGGGGGTATTTGGTGTCCAAATTCCCCCGCGCCCCCAAAGACTGTTATGGCGCTCGATTTGCGGCTTATCCGCAAAAAACAAAAAACGCGGCAGCTTGATACCAAAAAGGTTAAGCTGCCGCTTTATTGTTTAATTGTTTTGTTGCCAAAGCGCCTCTGTAAAATTATACCGTTGCCGCTTCCTTTATCTCTTCTACCTCGGGAGTGTCAGAGCCTTTTGACTTAAGGTGCATAATGAGGTAGTATACGCCGTAGAGAGCAAGCACCGCCGAGAAGAATACTATCGGGTTGATGACCATAAGAAGCCACTTCGGGATTATTCCGTTTTCCACGAGACCGATATAGAAGGCATCCTCTTCAAGGAAGAACCAGTTATGCTCGAGAAGAAGGTTGCCGAGCTTCGCCCAGAGTGTGATACCGACAAGGAGTATTGCCGCGCGGTAGCTCTTCTTTATATCGGGCTTGACTATGCCAAACGCGAGATTAAGTATGCCCCACGCCATAAGGTCGCCGTGATAAAACATGGTCTGCACCGCCTGGTAGCACCAAGGCTCACCCGAGCCGATGTTCGCGGGATAAACAAGATACATCATAGGAGCAAGGACGGCAAGCATTGCCACAGGCTCAAGGAAATTCCTGAATTTATCATTGAACTGAACGAATGCCGAGATAGGGCAAAGCACAACGCAGATATGGAAGGGGAGCTTATCCATATTAAGACCGCCGCCGACAGGAACGCCGCCAACCTCATCGGCATAGACGAAATCGTGAACAAAGAAGTCGGATATATACGATACCACAAGAAGAATGATCATAATATCGAGCAGCTTCTTCTTTTTCTCAAGGGGCGCGTTTCTGAAGCCGAAGTAAAGACCGACGACAGCTCCCGCGATAAGAAGCATATAAACGATATGCGGTACGGAAAAGGCTGTCACCGAAATGCCCGTGTCAAAATGCGACATTTCGAAAAGCTTGAAAAATAACTCTCTCATTTCTTTTCTCCTTTTTTAATCAACGACAAAATTCTACCACGCCGCCTCTTTTTTATCAACTGTTTTAAAAATAATTAATAATAGTTAATGTTAAATTATAAAAAGCACTTGATATAATTGTGAAAACGTGATATAACAAAGATAGAGAAAACTAAACAAAATGAGATAGGGAAGAAGATATGAGCTTTTACGAGATCCCTGCAGACAAGCGGGACCATTTATATCTGAAATGCGCGAAAACTCTTGGCGAAGGAGCGCATTTTCACGAGTCGATAGAGGTCATGATCGTGATAGAGGGCAGCGCCTCGGCGTTTATCAACGGAGTAAAATATGAGGTCAGGGCAGGCGAGGCAGTCGCCGTCAACTCATTTGACATACATTATTATAAGACAAATGCGGGATCGCTTTACGTCGCCCTCGTTGTGAGCAGCACTTATCTGCGCGAGTTTTACGACTTTGCGAAGGGAAGGACGCTCGTCAATCATTTTATTATATCGCCCGAGGCAGCCGAATTTGCGAGGGCGTGGGCGGCTTCTCCCAAGGATACCAACCGTCTTTTGCTTTTATCGAAACTATACCGCCTGCTTTCCTATCTTCCCCTGACTCCTGCCGAGAACGCTTCGCGCCCGAAGCCGATCATAACCGAGATCTTCGGCTATCTTCATAAAAGCTTTAAGGAGCAGCTTTCGGTTGAGTCGGTTGCCGAAAAATTCGGCTACTCCCGAGGCTATCTTTCCACGCTTTTTTCGGCATACACGGGCGAGAGTCTGGGCTCCTACGTCAACCGCCTGCGGCTTAAGGAATTCGCGAAGCTGCAAAAGGCGTATCCCGAATCCAACGTTCTCGATCTCGCGCTCGACGCGGGATTTGAAAGCGCAAGCACCTTTTACCGAGCTTACAAAAAGCAATTCGGAAAAACTCCGCAGCAGAAAATATGACAAAATGACACAAATTCATAACGAAATGATAAGACCGCAAGCCCAAAAAGGGCTATAATGAAATCAAGAAACAGATGCCGAACGGCAGAAAGGATCTCATTATGGAAAACAAAATTTTCACAGTTGCAGTCATCGGCGCAGGAGCGCGCGGACTTACCTACACGAAATACATGGCGGAAAAGCCCGATAAATTCAAGCTTGTCGCTGTTTGCGACTGCGACCGCATTCACGCAGATCACTATGCCGAGACCTACGGTCTTGACAAGAGCCTCGTCTTCTACGATGAAGATGAATTCTTTGAAAAAAAGCACGCCGACCTGCTTATAGTCTCAACGCAGGATCAGGATCACGTACGCCACGCGGTCAAGGGTCTTGCTCTCGGCTACGATATTCTTACCGAAAAGCCGATATCCGACGATCCCGAGGAATGCAGAAAGCTCCTCGAGGCGCAGAAAAAATACAAAAAGAAGGTCCTCGTTTGCCACGTGCTTCGCTATGCGCCCGCATTCCGCAAGGTCAAGGAGCTGCTTGATTCGGGTGTCATCGGAGACATCGTTATGATAGACAGCATCGAGCAGGTAAGATACTATCACCATGCTCACTCCTACGTTCGCGGAAATTGGCGCGATACCAAAAAGAGCTCGCCTATGATCATAGCAAAATGCTGCCACGACCTCGATCTTATTCAGTGGTACGCAGGCTCAAAGTGCGATACAATCTCTTCTATCGGAGATCTCAGATTCTTCAACCGCGCTCATCAGCCCGAGGGCGCAGCAGACCGCTGCGTTGACTGCAAGTTCAAGGACACCTGCACGTACAGTGCGGTCAGGCTTTACGGCCCCGAATTTAAAATCCCATTCAGAAGGCACCTTTGCAAGGACCTTACCGTCAACCAGGAAGAAATCGACGAAGCTCTTCGCACCACTCAGTACGGCGTTTGCGTCTTCGCTTCGGATAACAACGCGGTAGACAATCAGATCACTATGATGCGCTTTGAGAACGGTATTACCGCAAACCTTCGTATGACGGCATTCACCGCAGGCGGCGGCAGAATTATGAAGTTCTACGGCACACACGGCGAGATCGTGCTTGATGAAAAGGAGCGTTTCATATCCATCTCTCCCTTCGGCGAGCCCGAGGAGCGCATAAATACGAAGGATCTCACCGAGGGCGGCTACGGTCACGGCGGCGGAGATTCAAGGCTTGTTGAAGCTCTCTACGGCGAGCTTATCGGCGAGGGCTCTGCAGGCACAACGCTTGCCGCATCTATCGAAAGCCACCTTATGGGCTTCGCGGCAGAGCAGTCCCGTCTTGAGGGCGGTGCTGTGCAGAAGATCGTTCACTGATCCGATATTAATTTTACATAGAGATTTTCTCTCCCCCATTGACTTTTTCAAGTCTCGGGTATATACTTTATAGCGTGATGAAAATCACGCTATATTTTTTATGATAAATACAAAAAAGGGGGAAGGTCAATTGAAGCGCTTTATAGCAATATTAAAGACGAATGCCGTCATGCTTATCGCAATGACGCTCGCCATTGTAACGATGATCATAATTCCGCCGGACGCGGAGTATCTTTCATATTTTGACTTCAAGACCCTGACCTGCCTTATGACTGTGCTTGCGGTCGTGTGCGCTCTCAGAAGAGTCCGATTTTTTTACACGGTTGCCGAGAAAATAGTCAAAAACTTCAAAAACGCGCGCATCGCGGTGCTTGCCCTCGTCTACATAACCTTCATCGGCTCAATGCTGATAGCCAACGATATGGCTCTCATAACCTTCCTGCCTCTCGGCTATTACGTTCTCATCAGCTCGGGCAAGGAAAAATATATGTGCGTGACCTTCATTCTGCAGAATATAGCCGCTAACCTCGGCGGTATGCTTACCCCTTTCGGCAATCCGCAGAACCTATATCTTTATTCCCGCTTCAATATTCCGGACGGTGAATTTATGCTGATAATGCTCCCGCCCTTTCTTCTCGCTATCGCTATGATAACCGTATCGGTGCTGATCTTCGTCAAGCCCGAGCCGATAGAATTCTCGGGTATCGAAAGGCGATTGCCAAAGGCAAGGATAGCGATCTATCTTGTCCTTTTCGCCTTCGCTATCCTCTGCGTTTTCCGCTTTATTCCTTATCAGGCGGCGCTTATCGCGATCCCGATCGCCATACTCATTATGGATAGGCGCGCCCTGCTCGACGTTGACTGGGGGCTTCTTCTGACCTTCGTTTTCTTTTTCATCTTCTCGGGCAATATGTCAAGGATCTCGGCGGTAAGAGAGCTTTTCGTGCTTCTTCTCGATAAGAGCGTTCTTCTCGTTTCGACCCTCTCGTGCCAATTTATGAGCAACGTGCCAACAGCAATTCTCCTATCTCAGTTCACCGATAACTACAAGGAGCTTCTGCTCGGCGTCAATATCGGCGGCTGCGGTACTATCATCTCTTCGCTCGCCAGCCTCATAACCTTCCGCGAGTACGTTTCGCACAATAAAGGAAAGGGCGGAAAATACCTTCTCGTATTCTCCGCGTTCAACTTCACCTTCCTCGCCGTCATGCTTGCCTTTTGCTTTATTTTAGTATAGACGATATGCGCTAAAAAGGTATAAATACGAATTTTCACCGCATAATATTCTTGACATACGGTATACTTTGTGCTATACTATACGTGAAAAAGGTGTAAATACGAATTTTTACCGCAAAGGAGATCTTCGCATGATTGAAAGAAAGCATTATTTGGACCAACTCATAGCAAAGAAAGAAAACGGACTCATCAAGGTAATAACCGGCATCAGAAGGTGCGGAAAATCTTATCTCTTATTTAATATTTATCACGAATATCTTAACTCGATAGGAATAGATGACGGTCATATCATCGAGCTTTCGCTTGATGACATCGAAAATATCAGATACAGAAATCCGATCGAGCTTGGAAAATACATCCGCAGTCTGCTTATCGACGAAGATAAGACCTATTATATCTTTCTCGATGAGATACAGAAGGTAAAAACCGTCAAAAATCCTTATCTCGATGACGATAGCGAGACCGTCAGCTTCGTTGACGTCCTGCTTGGACTTATGAAAAAAAAGAACGCCGACGTTTACGTGACAGGCTCAAATTCAAAAATGCTTTCTTCGGATATCCTTACGGAATTCCGCGGAAGAGGCGACGAGATACGTCTACACCCCCTTTCCTATTCTGAGTTTTACGAAGCATATAAGGGGGACCCACGCGATGCTTGGCAGGAATACTATACCTACGGCGGAATGCCGTACGTTTCTCTTCTTCAGGATCACAATTCGAAAGCTCGGTATCTGACAGGACTTTTTGAAAACATTTATCTCTCGGATATCCTCGAGCGGCACTCGATACGAAGCAAGGCTGCTCTTGACGAGCTGCTGAACGTTATATCCTCAGCGATAGGCTCACTTACTAATCCTCAAAAAATATCCGATACCTTTAAAAGCATATCGGGAACAGAAATCAGCTCGGACACAGTCGCAAGGTACCTTGATTACTTTACCGATGCCTTCATGCTGTACCGCGCGGCGCGATTCGATATCAAAGGCAGAAGGTATATCGGGTCACCGTATAAGTATTATTTCAGCGATATCGGTCTTCGTAATGCTCGCTTAAACTTCCGTCAGACCGAGGAAAATCATATAATGGAAAACATTATTTATAACGAGCTTATACTCCGCGGCTTTTCGGTAGACGTCGGTATTGTCGAATACAATTATAAGGACTCCGAGGGAAGAAGCAAAAAGAGTAATTTAGAGGTTGATTTCGTTATAACAGATGGCAGCCGAAAATATTATATTCAATCGGCTCTCACCGTTGCGGACGAAGCAAAAAGGCAGCAGGAAATCCGTCCGTATTCAAAAATTTCCGACTCCTTCAAAAAAATAGTTATAGTTAAGGACAATATTATTCCTTGGTATGATGAGAGCGGAATAATGTATATAGGTATCGAAAAATTCTTATTGGACAGATCGGTATTAGGTGTATAAAATCAGGGGATATGCCAACAAACGTTGACATATCCCTTGCTTTATTTAAAACGATTTTATTTTCCGACTTTGATTTATTTGCGCATCAACGACCGATCATTCGGTCACAACAAGAACATCCGCATCGCAAAGGGGCAGAACGTTGCCCTTTATTTTTTTGCCGTTGACCGAGATATACTTGATGTTCGCGCCGCCGTTCTTATACCTGATATTGTACTTAAATCCGCGGAAGGTCTTTTCGATAGAAGCCGTCTTCCAGGATAAGGGCAAGCAGGGATCTACTCTGAGTCCATCCATCTCGGGCATAAGACCGAAAACGTAATTGACGAGAGCCTTCATAAACCACTGACCCGCAGCAGTTCTCCAGCTCTGACCGGGCGTGCCGTAGCGGTAGCCCGTCTCCTTTCCGAAATAGGAGTTGCACATAATGTAAGGCTCTGCCCTGCCTGCGACCACCTTATTACGGAAGGGAAGGATCGCCTCGATATCGGCTTCGACTCTGTCCTGCCTCTTCATCATGGCGTCCGCCGCCGTCTTCCAGGCTATGGTATGGAGATAAACGCCGCCGTTCTCGTGAATACCGGGATGCTTGACGGTGACCGAGCCTACATTGCCATCCCACTTAGTATAGGCGGGAGAAGAAATGACCGTACCGAGCGGATCGGAGAGGTACTTCTCTGCAGCATCCATAGCGATCTTTTCTCTTTCGGGCGAGACTCCCGAGAAGACTGCCCAGATCTGAGGGATAAGGAACATCTTACCCTCTATGCATTCCTTCGAGCCTATCTTAACGCCCTTGTCGCTTATGGCGTCGATATAATATTCACCGTCCCAGCCGAACTCCTCGACCCTCTTTCTCATGACCTCGCCGCGCTCACGCGCCATTTTTGTGTCGTCCGCCTTGCCCGAGAGCTCGGCAAGCTCGGCGAAGAACTTATTTGCTCGGAGCCACGCGATAGAAAGCCAGATACTGACGCCCTTGCCTTCGAGACCTGCGGTGTTCATGCAATCGTTCCAGTCGCCGCCCCATATTTTTATAAGTCCGTGATGACCCGTGAAATTATAGAGAAACTCGGTTGAGCGGTAAAGATGCTCGTATACCGTTCCCACCGTTCCGTCATTGTAAGGAACCTCGATATCGAGGATATCAAGTCTGCCAAGCTCCTTGATTATCGAATACGCCGTCATAGTGAGCCAGACGGTATTATCCGAAAAGTTCTTAGGCTGTATCTTACCGTCTATAAAGGTTCTCGGAGCATAGCCGTCCGAGTTCTGATATGTAAGGATGCGCAAAAACCTCTCGAGCGCAAGCTCGGGATTGATAGCCGCAAGGCAATCGGTGTCGCTCGTCAGATCGCGGATACCGTTGTGGCGCACTCTTGCCCACCTTGAGCCAAGCACGGTCTGATGCTTGAGCCACTCAAACATTGAGTTCTGCATCTTATCGGGAGTGGATATCTTCACCCTCTCCTCGTCAGCTGCAAACTTATCAAGCACAGCAAAAAGCTCGCTCTCAAAATATCCGTTTGAAGCCTTGGTATCAACGGTATTCTTCATCTCGTCAAGCGAGAAGGCTATGCCCATAACGATAGTGACAGCCTTTTCCTCGCCGGGCAGAAGCGTGAAATTCTTCTCCATAGCAAAGGCGAGCTTTTCTCCGCAGCCGACGGTGTTATTGCAGCCGTTCTTAAGAATAACGGGATGAGCGAAGGAGCCGTAAGGACCTATTATGGAGTTATACGCGCCTGCAAATCCGTCTGCTCCGCCGGACATAGCCATAAAGCCAAAGGCAGAGCCGCCCTTATCAAAAAGCTTATTCGATTTTTTTATGTAAAGCGCACCGATCTCTTCCGAATATACCGAGCATTCGGTGTTATATCCTTGGCGGGCGTACGCCGCGTCGAAGCCGCTGTCTGTGAAAGCGATAGCCTTAAGAGTCCTCTCTTTATCGGACGCATTCTTCAGCTTTATCTGCCAAAGCTCCTCGTTTCCCTCTCTGGGGACGAATACCGTCACACGGGATTCTATGCCGTATTTTTTTGTATATATCTCGCTCGCGCCCCTCTTATGAGTGCATCTGTAAGAGTCTCTTTTTTCATCAACGGGAAGTCCGCCGATGCCCCAGCTTCTCTTATCCTCTTTTATATAAAATCCCCTGTTGACAACAAGCTTATGCCGTCTTCCGAGGCTGTCCTGAATGAGGCTCTCACCCATTGAAGCCTGGCTTGTGTAGGTAACGTAATTATCGTTCCAGAAATAGTTATACCAGTTTCTCGGTATATCGGGTTCTGTGATCGTAAAATCAATCCCGTTTTTTTCATAATGTCCGTACTTACTCATAAAAATATACTCCCTATGCAAACAATCGTTGTAATTTATTCGTTGTCATCACTGACTTCCTTTTTATCCGTATCATTCTTCTTGCCCAAAATACGGTTGATTATCAAAGCATATACAGGGATACCGCCGCGCCTGTAAAAAAGAAGTCCGACAAGCATTACCGCGAAGAACACTATAAGATAATAGAGGTTTGAAATTCCGTGGCTGACAATACTCGCCGTGACCATTACTCCGACGCCCACGAGAGAAAGAATTGGGAATACGAAGCGCTTCACGGGGTGAATATCCTTTTCCTTTATCATAAACATTATGAGAATAGGAATGTAAAGAGGATACATCGTGACTATCGGAAGCTCCGAGGAATCAAAGGCATAATCTCCGAACCAGCCGAAGAACTGACCGCCCGTGAAATAGACGAGCCACAGAATGCACATCATAAGCGCGACCGACGAAGAATTATTGGGCACGTTCGTCTTTTTATCGACCTCGCTCATCACGTCAGGCGCGAAGCCCTCGTTACGGATAGAGAGCGCGTAGAAGCCTCTTGTGCAACCGAGCATAAGTCCGTTGAGAGTACCGAGGCAGGAGACCGCGACAAGCACGTTGATGACGGTTGCGACGAAGGGTCCGAAGAACTTGAATGCCTCGCTCGTTCCGTTCTCGCCGAGAAGCTCCATATCGGCAAGCGCAAGCACGCCGACGTAGTAGAGGATATAAGCCGCCGCTATAACAGCAGCTCCGATGCCGAGAGCAATCGGAAGGTTTTTCTTCGAGTCCTTGATCTCGGAATTAACCGCAGTTGCGATTATCCAGCCCTCATAAGCAAAAACCGTGCAGCAGATCGCGGTAAAGAGGCTGCCCGAGCCTACCGCCTGATCAGTTCCCGGATATATCTGCCCTTCCGCCTCGCTTACGTAGCCGAAGCTCTCTGAAAGATTGCCGCTCGCTATACCTATAACCGTTCCGACAATGGCTATAAAGAATATCGGTATAAGCTTTGCAACGGTAGTCGATACCTGAAATTTTCCCGCAAGGCGCGGCGCAAGAGAATTGATAAAGTATACCGCTATCAGGTAAAACGCCGCAAGCACCATGCATTCGGGGCTTGCTATTCCGCTGTCATTGCCTCTTATCGCGACGAGGGTATATCTTGCAGAAACCCAGGCAAGCACCGAGGTCATGGCGGGATAGTATATCATAGACATAAACCAGCCAATGAAGTAAGCAAACGTGCCTCCGCAGGTCGCCTCAGCATAGTCAACAGCTCCGCCGCACTTTTCGTACTTGGTAGCCATAACGCCGAAGGTAACCGAAAGAGTAGCCATCACGGCGCCGCCGATTATCCATGCAAGCACACCCATAAGAGCGTCGCCCGCGGTAGTTTGAAGCACGTTCTGGCTCTTATAAAATATTCCCGAGCCAATCACTATTCCGACTACCATGCATATAGCGGTAGGCAGACCGTAGCGCTTTTGTAATTCGTTTTTTCCGTTCATAGAATCCCCCTTGTTATATTTTCTTCCACGTCCTGTGGTTAAAGAGTATGAGAACCGGAAATATTTCAAGTCTTCCGATGATCATAGTCAGCGAAAGAACGATTTTCGAGAAAGGGCTATACCCCGCAAAGTTTCCGTAGGGTCCTACCGCCTCAAAGCCCGGACCTATATTGGATATGCAGGAAAGAGCCGCGGTGAAGTTTGAGAAAAAGCCGTGCGTCACGGTATACTCACCGGCATCCGAGGCTATCTTTACCGCCGTACCGTTGACGGGGTCGAAGGAGAGAATCAGAATGACCGCGAGAAGTATAAGGAGATAAAGAGTGAAAAAGCCGAAAACGTCGTAGATAGTCTTTTCCTCGATAGTTTTGCCCTCGATCTTAGCCTTGGGAACGTATCTCGGATTTATAAGCTTTCTTACGTTGACGTAAGCGCCCTTGACGGCGATAACTATTCTCGAGATCTTGATACCGCCCGAGGTCGAGCCTGCCATACCTCCGAAGAACATAAGCAGGACAAGCACCGTCACTGCAGGGCTTGGCCAGAGCGCAAAGTCAGTCGTGGTGTATCCGGTGGTCGTGAGAAGAGACGCCACCTGGAAGAGCGAATGCCTGAAGGACTCCTCGCCTGTGGTGTAGCTTCCAGCGATATCCGAGACGCTCGAGGCGAGCGAAAAGAATACTATGCCGACCGATATGGCAATGATAATAAAATAGGATCTCAGCTCCTCGCTGCGGAGAACTTCCTTTATCTTTCCGATCAGGATAAGATAATAAAGACCGAAATTCACTCCGAAAATAATAAGAAATATCGCCATAACGTACTGCGAATACGCGCTGTAAAGCTCCATGCTTCCGGGAATAAATCCGAAGCCGCCCGTTCCCGCGCAGCCAAAGGTCGCGAGCAGACTGTTGAAAACGTGATCGCTCTCGTAGCCCGGGATAGGCTCGTCAATGACGAGAAGAGTAAACTCCATCACCGTAAGGCCGAGATAGATGAGATAAAGAATCCTCGTTGTCATCTTCATCTTCGAGGTCACCTTGCCGACGGTGGGACCGGGGCTCTCCGCGCGAAGCAGATGCATCGATGAGCCGTCATTGCTCTCGGGAATGAAAATAAGCACGAAAACGAGTATTCCCATACCGCCTATCCAGTGCGAGAAGCTTCTCCAGAAAAGGGTTGAATGCGAAAGCAACGTTACGTCTGAGACAACGCTCGCGCCCGTGGTGGTAAAGCCTGAGATTATCTCAAAAAAAGCATCGATATAGTTCGGTATATCTCCGTTGATAACGAAGGGAAGCGCGCCGAAAAGCGCCATAACTATCCAGGTAAGAGCAACGAGGGCAAAGCCTTCCTTCTGATAAAGCGACCTTCTCTTCGGCTTCGGGATCTGAAGGAGCGAGCCGAGAAGGATAAGAACCAAAATAGGCGCAGCAAAGGCTATTATATTTCTCGGCGACTCCCGATATATGATACTCACAACGGCGGGCGCCGCCATAAGTATTCCCTCGAGTATCATTATCTTACCGAGGATCTTTCCTAAAAGCTTGTATTCCATATTTTTATCCTATAACGTCCGACAGATCGTCGAAATTTTTATGCGTGGTGACGACTATGACGGTGTCTCCCTGCTTGATCTCGCTGTTTCCGTCGGGAATAATGACCTCGTCTCCTCTGATTATCGAGGCAATAAGGCAGTTTTCCTTGATCTTAAGCTCCTTTAAGGGCTTATTGTAAAACCTCTCCTGCTTCTTAGCGGCAAACTCAAGCGCCTCTACCCTGTCTCCAACGAGGCGGTAGAGGGTAAGCACGTTACTTCCTCGCTTATTCGCTATCGCTCGAACGTAGCTTGTAATTCTATCCGCAACTATGGCTCTCGGAGAAACGTTATTCTCAACACCAAGCTCCTCGAGTATACCGTTAAGATCATCGCTTCTTATCTGGGTTATGGTCTTCTTGACCTTCATCTTATTGGCAAACATTGAGACAACGAGGTTCTCCTCATCCGTCTCGGTGAGGGCGACAAAGGCGTCCATGCTCTCGATACCCTCTTCAAGAAGAAGATCGTGGCGCGTTCCGTTGCCGTGAATGACGGTGACCTTCGGAAGAAGCTCGGCAAGCTCCTCGGCACGGCTTCTGTTCTCCTCTATCAGCTTTATCGTTCGCTTCTTTTTCGAAAGCTCCGAGGCAAGATACTGACCTATCTCTCCGCCGCCGACTATCATTATCTTCTTCAATGGCGAGGTGACGAGGTTTATCTCCGAAAGAAAGCTGCGGAGCGAGCCTGCATCCGCCGTGAAATGTATTCTGTCTCCCTCGAGGATAAGGAAATTGCCCGAGGGGATCATTACCTCGTCGTTTCTCTCAACGGCGCAGAAAAGCACCTTTGTCTCAAGCTTTTTGCTAAGAGAGCTAAGCGTCTCGCCAACGAGAGCGCAGCTCCTGTCTGCCACTATCTCAACGAGAAGCACTCTGCCGCCCGCGAAATTATCCGCCTGAACTATCGAAGGAAGGTTGATAAGGTTGAATATCTCGTCTGCCGTGTCGCGCTCGGGGTTTACTATCATCGATATTCCAAGCTCTTCCTGCATATCGGCGATCTGCTTCGAATATTCGGGGTTTCTGACTCTCGCGACCGTGTTCTTCGCTCCCGCCTTCTTTGCAACGAGGCAGGCAAGGATATTGACCTCGTCCTTATTGGTGAGCGCAATAGCTATATCCGCCTCGCGCATCTTCGCCTCTCTCTGGATCTCCATAGACGCCGCGTTGCCTACCATTCCGTATACGTCGTATTTTTCAATAAGACTCTCGATCTTTTCCTTGGATTCGTCTATTATCGTTACCGTGTGACCCATTGCCGTCAGAGTCTTAAGCACGGTTTTGCCTATCGTTCCAAGTCCCATTATTACTATTTTCATACGTTTCTCCCTTTCTTTTGGAAGAATTTGGGCGAGCCGCCCGATATTTATTACATATTGTATCATAAACTAAAATAAATTTCAATATATTTATTATTTTTTATTATTCCCGCTCACCGCTTTGCAAAATGTCGGCAGGAGGCGTTTTTTATTTATAACTTTCGTGCATATTTATTATTGACTAATTCCTGCCGTTCTGTTATAATCTAATATAGGTAAGTCTTTATTAATATTAAAGCATAAAACGAAAGGAAGCCTTTATGGAAAAGCAAAACCTGAAGGGTTGGCTATACCTTCTGCCCGCATTCCTCTTTCTCGGAATTTTTATGGTCTATCCATTGATAGACGTTCTGATCTATTCCTTTGAGGAAGGCTACAATTCGGCGTCGGGAACGTCCTTTGGAATAGGACTCTATAACTATTCCTACGTGCTGCACGACCCCTTCTTCATCAGCGCGCTTAAGAATACCTTTATTCTCGTTGCGATAACCGTACCCGCATCCACTCTTCTTGCTCTTCTCATCTCGGTCGGGCTCGCTTCGATAAAGAAGCTTCGCGATCTTTTCCAGACGGTATTCTTTCTCCCATACGTCACGAATACTCTTGCTGTCGGTATGGTATTTATGATACTCTTCGCAAAGACTGAGTATACCGATGGACTTGTAAATATCATTCTCTCGGTATTCGGTATCGATCCTATTGACTTTATTGACGGACCGTACGCCGCGAAGATGTTCGTGCTTTGCGTATACACCGTCTGGGTCGTTCTCCCCTTCAAGATACTTGTTCTGACGAGCGCCTTGGCCTCGGTCAACCCCGAGTATTACAGCGCGGCGAAGCTTGACGGAGCAGGCTCCTTCAAAATATTCACGAAGATAACCCTTCCTATGATATCCCCCATGATATTCTATCTTATCATCACGGGATTTATCGGCGCATTCAAGGCGTATAGCGATGCGGTCGCTCTCTTCGGAACCAACCTTAATTCCAGGAAAATGAACACAATTGTTGGCTATATATACGATATGCTGTACAGTGACGGCGGCGGTTATCCCTCTTACGCATCTGCCGCGGCGATCATTCTTTTCGTCATCGTTCTTACCATAACCTGCATAAATCTTATGGTGAGAAAGAGGCACGTTTTCACGGGAAGATAAGGAGGTCAGAATGGATAAGAAAAAAATAAACTCCGCGCTTTTACGCGGGCGGATACTCAAGGGCGTGACCTACGCTCTTCTCGGCTTCTGGGCGCTTATCGTGCTTTTTCCCTTCTACTATATGATAATCACCTCGCTGAAAAGCTACGGCGAATACAACGGCGAGTCGACCCCCTCTCTTGTGCCGATGCATCCCACGGTCGAGAACTATATATCCGCATTCCGCGACGTTCCCTTGGGCACGTATTTCGTTAATACTCTCATCTTCACCATCGCGACGACGGCTCTTATGCTTATAGTTTCGATACTTGCGGCATTCGCATTCTCGCGCCTGAATTTCAAGGGCAGGGATCTTGCCTTCACCCTTTTCTTAGCTCTTATGATGATCCCGAGCGAGCTTGTCATCATCACGAATTTCGTGACGGTGACCAATATGGGAATGAGAAACACCTTTATGGGTCTCATACTCCCCTCGGTGGCGTCCGTCTTCTATATCTACCTTTTAAAGGAAAACTTCGCCGCCATTCCCGACAGTCTTTATTACGCCGCGAAGGTGGACGGAACGAGTGATTTCAAGTATCTTCTCAAGGTCATGATCCCGATATCGAGCCCCACGATAGTGACGATAACTATACTCAAGGTCATCGAGTGCTGGAATTCCTACGTCTGGCCGAGGCTCATTACCGACGATGAGATGAAGTTCCTCGTCTCCAACGGTATTCAGGCGCTCCGCGAGGGCGGCTTCGGAAGAGAGAATATCCCGGCAATGATGGCGGCGGTGGTCGTTGTCTCCGTTCCTCTGATCGTCCTCTTCCTCGTCTTCCGCAAGAGGATCATAGAGGGAGTTGCAAAAGGAGGTACAAAGGGATGAAAACGGCATTCAAGCTTATCTCGCTTCTTATTCTTATATCTCTCTCCCTCTCGCTCATCGGCTGCCACGGCGCGCTCGAGCTTGACGCATTTGACGTACCCGAGGATTTCGATGAAAGCGAGCCTATCGAGATCACCTTCTGGGCAAAGAACGATACGAATATAACGCAGACCCGCGTTTACGAGCGCGCGATCTCGGAGTTCGAGGCTCTTTACCCGAACGTCAAGGTGACTATCACGCCATACACGAATTACGGTGATATCTATAATGACGTTATAAAAAATCTCAGCACGGGAACCACGCCCAACGTATGTATAACCTATCCCGACCATATAGCGACCTATATGACGGGCGGCAACACGGTAGTCCCTCTCAATTCGCTTATGGCTGATGAAAAATTCGGTCTCGGCGGCTCGGCGGTGCGATTTGACGGACCCGACGAGGGCAGTATTATTGAAAAATTCCTTGACGAGTGCTATATAGACGGAAGCTATTACGCCGTCCCCTTCATGCGCTCGACCGAGGCGTGCTACATCAATAAGACCTACGTTGAGTCTCTCGGCTACGAGGTGCCCGACGTTCTGACCTGGGACTTCATTTTCGAGGTCTCCGAGGCTGCCGCAGAGAAAAATGCGGACGGAACCTTCAAGGTCAACGGTCAGAAGACGATGATCCCCTTTATCTATAAGTCCACGGACAATATGATGATACAGATGCTTAAGCAAAAGGGCGCGGATTACACCACGCCGGACGGAGCGGTCCTTCTCTTCAACGAGGACGCCGAAGAAATACTTTCCGAGATCTCGGACTCCGCCGAGGCAAACGCCTTCAATACCTTCACGAGAATAGGCTACCCCGCAAACTATCTCAATAAGGGTCAGTGCATATTCGCGATAGACTCCACGGCAGGCGCGACCTGGATGGGCACGGATGCGCCCCTCTCGGATATCCCCGAGTCGGACGTCGTGCATTTTGAGACGGTGGTAAGACCTATCCCCCAGTACGACGTAAAGAACCCCAAGATGATCTCTCAGGGTCCTTCGGTCTGCGTTTTCAATAAGGAAAATAAAAACGAAGTCATTGCCTCGTGGCTCTTCGTGCAGTATCTTCTCTCTAACCCCATTCAGCTTGCCTACGCCAAGACGGAGGGCTACGCCCCTGTGACGAGCGAGGCGCAGAATTCCCCCGAGTATACCGATTATCTCTCGCGCTCGGGCGAGGATAACGATGAATATTATAAGATCAAGCTCGATGCGACCAAGCTCCTTATAGAAAATACGGATAACACCTTTATCACCCCCGTCTTCAACGGCTCGGCATCGGTCAGAAACGCCGCGGGCGAGCTTATCGAGCAGACGGTGAGAGTGACGAAATGGGGCGAGCCTATCGACCGCGCCTTCTTTGACGGGCTTTACGAGGAGCTTACGACAAGATACAGGCTCTCCGAGATCAATCGCGATCCTTCGGCAATAGCAAAGCTCGGAAGGCTCCCCGCATTCTCGGTCTGGCTTATAGTAATTCTCGCGGTTACCTGGGTCCTTATCGGCGCGGCGGCGATATGGGAATTATTAAAAAGAAATAAATTAAAGAATATATCTTGACTTTTTCTAAAAATAGTATATAATTAATTGTAATTGAATATAAAAATTTTATAAGCGAAAAGGACGAAAGAAAATGAAAAAGCTTTTATCTCTTCTTCTTGTTTTGACGCTTGCGCTCACTATGGGTCTTACCCTTTATTCCTGCGCAAACAACGAGACTCCCGACGATGACGATGAAACCGACGGTGAGACCGGCGATGACGGCGTAAGAATTCTCAGCCACGCAGACTATCTTGCGGCAGAGGACGGCTCAAAGGTCGTTATCGAGGCTTACGTTCAGGCAAAGCAGGGCTGGTGGGAAAAGGACGGCAAGGGCGTTATCACCGTATACCTTCAGGATAACGCAGGCGGTTACTTCGCATACAATCTCGCTTGCACCGAGGAAAATGCCAAGAAGCTCACTCCCGGCACCAAGATCAGAGTCACAGGAGACAAGGCAACCTGGGACGGCGAGGTCGAGATCATGAACGGAACCTTCGAGTTCTGCGATGAGAACGATACCTACATCGCTCCTATTGTTGACGTTACCTCTCTTATGGGCAAGGACGGACTCATCACTCATATGAACGAGTTTGTTTCCTTCAAGAAGCTCACCGTTGCAGCCTCCACCAAGAAGGACGATACCAATAAGTACGCATTCCTCTATAAGTGGGACGGCTCGGGTGTTCAGGGCGACGACGTTTATTTCAACGTTACCGACGGTGAAAACACCTATACCTTCGTTGTTGAGTCCTACCTTTGCGGCAAGGACACCGACGTTTATAAGGCAGCCGAAGCTCTTAAGATCGGCGACGTTATCAACATTGAGGGCTTCCTCTACTGGTACAACGGCGCTCAGACTCACGTAACCAAGATATCAGACGGCACTAAATCCGAGGGCGTTATGACCTATGATCAGTATCTTGCAGCCGAGGATGGCGCAAAGGTCGTCGTTGAGGCATACGTTCAGGCAAAGCAGGGCTGGTGGGAAAAGGATGGCAAGGGTGTTATCTCCGTATATCTTCAGGACGAAGTAGGCGGATATTTCGCATATAACCTTGCTTGCACCGAGGAAAACGCTAAAAAGCTCACAGCGGGAACAAAGATCAAGATCACAGGTGACAAGGCAGTATGGGACGGCGAGGTCGAGATCATGAACGGAACCTTCGAGTTCTGCGACACCGAGGAAACTCTCGTTGCAACTGTTACCGACGTTACCTCTCTTATGGGCACCGAGGAGCTTATCAATCATATGAATAAGTTCGTCACCTTCAAGAACCTTACCGTTGCTAAGTCCACCAAGAAGGACGATACCGCAGAGTACGCATTCCTTTATAAGTGGGATGGAAGCGGCGTTCAGGGAGACGACCTCTACTTTAATCTTACAGACGGCACTAATACTTACAGCTTCGTTATCGAGTCCTACCTTTGCGGCAAGGATACTGACGTTTATAAGGCTGTTGAGGCTCTCAAGGTTGGAGATAAGGTCAGCGTTGAAGGCTTCCTCTACTGGTACAACGGCCCTCAGGCTCACGTAATCAAGCTTGATAAGGTAACTACCCCCGAAGCAGAATAATTTTCGGGAGCTGCAAACATAATTTCAATCTAGAATAAAAAATTAAGACAGTCTCAAATGCGAGCTTCGCACTTGAGACTGTCTCTTTATATAGGGAATATCAAGAGCAAAATGCAACCTTAAGCTTGCAATTTTCGCATTATTTAGCGCCTTTTTTCCTTTCATTGCGCTTCTTAGCGATCTCTTCTCTTGCCTCAGCTTCGGCAGCGTTAAGCCTTTCGGTAAACTCAACCGTAAGCTTTTTTATCTCTATCTTAACGCGCTCTTCAAGCTCCTCGGCCTTTGCCTTCTCCTCTTCGGAAAGATCGGCTTCGATCTTGACCTTCATCTCGTCTGCCTTCTTCTCGGCTTCCTCGGTAAGGGTGGCAAGCTCATCCTCGGTGAGTCCGTCTTGCAGCATAACTCCGATCTTTTCACGAGTAGCGTTGAGATCGGCAAGGCAAGCCTCAAGCTCTGCCTTAACGTCCGAGGGAAGGAAAGAAAGAATGGGAGTCGCGGTAGAATTCAACGTTTCAACGATAGTAGTGATCTGCATATTAAGCTTTGTCAGATCTTCTCCATACATACCCGAAGCCATGGCTGCCATTTCCGCGGCATCTGTCGCCTCGTTTAAGATATCGTCTATTCTTTCCTCTGCCTCATCTCCGAGGTCGTTATCCTCAAGGAATTTATCCACGTAGCTTACCGCGCTCGCAACGGTCACCTTGCCGTCCTCGTTCTTAAGAGGAGTGATATCTGTGATACCAAGCTCTGCCGCAAGCGTATTTACAACGTCCTCGCTAAGCTCATAGTTTGTCATTTCCTCACCGAATTCAATGATATCGGCAAGCGAGCTATACGTTCTCGCGGTTGACTTATACGCCTGATAGACCGCGCCGTAATAGAAGGTCTTCATATACGAAGGCTCAGCCATTATTAAGGGAAGTCTTTCAAGGTATATTTCGGTATAAATGCCGTCAAGCGCAATGCCCATTGCAACCTCATAGAGTATCTCCGCGCGTCCCTTTGCGTTTTTATAAAGATCGGTCGCATAGCTTTCTATCTTTGAGTGGGTGTCGTTTATCTTCTCTATAAGCTCCGCCTCGCTCATAACGGCTGCCGCGGTAACGCTGATCTCGCCGCCCTCGGTAGCGGATAAAACAAGCTTATACTTAGAGGGGGTCAGATCCTGAATGCCAACGTTATCGGGATATCTTTCCTTAAGCCGGTTAAGCTCGCGAACGATAGAGTGAGCAACGTCTGCCGAAGCAGTGACCGAAAGACCTATACCCTCAGCGGTAGAGACGATCTTACTGTTCAGCTTTTCCTTTATAGTATCCGCAGCCGAAGCAAGAGACGAGGAAACGCTCGTCTTTATCTCGTGCCCTTCCTTTATATAACCAAGCTCGTTTGCAAGCTTCGTTATGTACTCAGCGGCAGCCTCGTAATCCTTACCGACTATATTAAGCTCCTCTTCCCAAAGAAGGACCTTTCCGTCCTCATTAGCTCCGTATACCGAAGCAACGGTGCCGTCCTCATCAAGAGTCAGCTCCACGGAAGGGTTGATCTCAATACTGACGAAGGTCTTAGCCTCGCCGATATCACCTTTTTCTTTGTCCGTGTCCGTATTCCCGGGTGCAATATTGCACGCCGCAAGCGAGAATACCAGTGCAAAAAGAGTCAAAAAAGCTATTAATCTTGAAAGTGTTTTTTTCATTGTCTTTCTCCTTTTTGTCTTCTTTCAATATATTAATAATTCAAAGCCTTGTTTTATTGCAACAAATTTTTTTCATATATATTTTAGCATATAACAAATTGAAAATCAATAACGAGAATTTGTTAACTTTTATTAAAGACTTACAGTAACGCAGATACCGCGAATTATTTGCGTTTTTACCGAGGGAAAAAGAGAAAACCACGGCTTGCTCTTATAGAAAGAAAGGCAAGTTAAAAATATTTACTGTGCAAAAGCAAAGCTCCGTAATGAATGCTCCAAAAGATAAAGACCACCGCTTCGGGTGGTACGTGCGTTCGATTATAATAGAGCAAATTTGTCGCGGATTTCAGGGAAACCGCAAGCGGTTTCCAACAAATTACGCCCAAGGCGTTATTTGGGGGCTCATGCTTTTGCGCTATGCGCTAAAGCAAAGCTCCGTAATGAATGCTCCAAAAGATAAAGACCACCGCTTCGGGTGGTCTTTATCTTTTGGAGCGGATTACGGGGCTCGAACCCGCCACCTCCACCTTGGCAAGGTGGCGCTCTACCAAATGAGCTAAATCCGCAGATGGCTTTTTGCAAAGAATTTTTG
>JAFTQV010000062.1 GCA_017462605.1 Clostridia bacterium
CATACCGAGGATATTATGACATATCCGAGGCGTACAAGTCTCTGCATCATTTATGATTGAACCGCCGTGTACCGAACGGTACGCACGGTGGTGTGAGAGGACAGCTAATCAATTAATGGTTAGCTTCCTACTCGATTAATTGTTTTTCAATTATACGGGAAAATGACCCTCTGCCTCGAAGCAGTAGATATTACCGTAGCTCCAGTTATGTATCTTGCTCATAAGAGTGCGGTCGAAGGTGAGCCAGAAGTATCTGGTCCTTCTTCCGTATTTTACGGGAAGAATCGTCGCCCAGCCTCTGAATCCGCCGTCGGGATAATCGCACTTAAGATTGGTGAAGGTATCGAATTTACCCCATTCGTAAACGCGGTAATCCGACTTTTTCTTAAAATCGTTGCCGCAGGCGAAATAGATCTTTCCGTCAAGCTTCACGATAGAGCCGCCCGTCTCCTCGCCCGCAGGGCCTCTTCCGACGTAAACGTAGTCGCGGTCGGGATAGTCGCTCTCAAAGAAGAAGTACTGATACTTTTTGCTGTTTCCCGCAAGCCTGCATATAGCGAAGAGCCACTTTCCGCGCTCCTCGTCGTACATAAAGTCGGGATCCTCGTCTCCCTTCTTGCCGAGCAGCATCTCGTCGCACATATTTTCCTCCGTCATATGAGGAAGAGCCTCAACGTCAACTATGTTGATGCCGTATCTGATATCGTGATTAAAAGAGGTCTTGGCAAGCACGTGACCTGCGCCGGCGCTTCTTTGCCACATATACCACTTGCCCTCGCCTCTGTGATAAACGTAAGCGGTAGCGACGTCTCCGTGGGTCACCCCTGTTCCAACGTCATAGAATACCGCGCCCTCCATCTTGAAGTCGGACGTGCCGGGCAGCCATGAGAGTATACCCTGATAGCTTCCGATAACCATTCTTGCGCTGAAGGTGAGGAAAACTCTTCCGTTTTCCATATAAAGATCGCCGTTCTCGTATCTGAAGGGGCGTATATCCGCCTGACCTATACCGCAGTCAACGTAGGTCTCCGCTCCCGTGATAACGCAGTCGCCCGAAAGAAGAGTATGTACCTTTGCCGACTGGTAGAAGCTCTCGCGGTTGGACTCTTCGAAGGAAGGCACGTTAACCGTCGTAACGTAGTCAAGAACGCCGTTTGCGGAAATATAAACGTCAAACGAGCCGGGGCGCGCGGAAACAACGAGCGCAAGCTCACCCTCGATGTCTCTTGGTATCTTCACTCTCTTTTCCTCGCCCTCGTAGGCGGCAACGATCGAGGTGTTCCAGCCGTCATCCTCGATGACTACCGTGCATCTCGCCTCGGGGCCGACGAAAGCAAAGCCGACCGAGCCCGACACCTTTTTTATCTTCATCTTATGAGTAGCGAAGGGGAAGAACGCACAAAGCAGTCTTTCAACCGTGCCGTAATTGACGGAATATTTCGCGGGGCACACGTGCTCGACCGCTCCCGACTCTTTATAAATGATCGGATAAAGATCGCCTCTTTCGGTGTTCGTAAAATCCGAGGTGAAGGTCATCTTTGACATCGGGACCTTAAGAGTCTTGCAGAAGTTCATCGAGAACTTGCGCTTGAAATTCATATCGGAAAAATTCATATTACCTCCAAAGCTGTTAGCTTAAAAAATCAAATCAAAAATTGTGCTGCTTATATCATCAAGCTCGCGATTGGACGCCTTGACGCTTCTATCGTATGACTTCTTGGTGTTTTCAAGAGTTCTGAATGCATAGTCCGCGCCCTCCGCGGTCGTATCAACGCCGTCGCGCTTGAGAATTTCGTACGCCGCCTCTATTCCGAGGGGCACGCTTTTTGCTCGGCTTATATTTTCAACTGCGCGGATAAACTCCTGCGCGGTCTTAAGCTTCGATGCCATAAATTTATTTGCAAGAGCGAGGTCTGCCTTTGCCTCGTCAAGCCCGGGAAAGTCGGGATATTCAATAAGCTCTTCCTTATTCAGAGCCATATCGTAGTTCTGCTTTGCAGAAGCAAAGGTATCGGCATCCTTTGCCGCCTTGGCGTACTCAATGTATTCAAGGCAGGTGGCTTCCTTATCCTCGATCTCATATTTCAGGTCGGTATAATAATTAACGTAGCTGCCAACGTACGCCTTATCTATTTTTTCAAAAAGCTCGCCTGCGGCATTCATATAAGTCTTCAGCGAGGAGTAGGTATCAGCCTCGGTCATAGCGGCGTCAACGTTATCCATAAAGTCAAAGCAAAGATCCTGAAGATCGAAGATATCCTCTTCAAGCGCAAGATATTTGGTATAGTTTTCGGCAACTGCCGCGTCCTCGGTCGTTCCGCCCGCGGCAACGTATGCGTCGATCGCTTTCTTTGCCTCTCCAAGATATTCGAGCTTCTCCGAAAGAGAGGACGAGTCCTCGATCGCCCGAACGTATCTTCCGAATATGACGGCGTTATCGGGGGAGTCTGCCGCGATAAAGAGAGTGAATGCGGAAATGAGCATAACCGCCGAAAGCAAGAGGGCTACCAACCTTCCTATCCTTGATCCTGACTTCATAATTTTCCTCCAAAAGAAAAATGCGCGTAATATCCTTAATAACATTATATAGGTTTACACGCACTTTTTCAATTGACATTTGCAACAAAAAAAGAGAAAATATTTTGGATATTTTAGTTTTCAAAATCCTTTTTGCGCCCTCTTACGAGGTGCTTCATTATCACGCGGCGGTCAAAGGGTATCAAGGGATAGAGATATCCGCCTATTCCCGCAACGCTCGAATTGGTCGCAACGAATAGGGAGAATAAAAGAAGCCCCGCGAGAAGCCCCCACGCGCCGAGAAAATAAACGAGGACGAGAATGATCATTCTTGAAAACTTGAAGGCGTAGCCAAGCTCGTGATTCTGCTGGGCAAAGTTGGCTATCGCAACGCACGCCATATAGAAGATCACATCGGTTGAAAACCACCCGACCTCAACGGCGAAGTCGCCGAGGATAAGAGCGCCCACCACGGAGAGGGAGTTCGAGAGCATATTCGGAGTATTCATCGAGGCGAGCTTAAGACCGTCCAAGGCAAGCTCGGCTAAGAGGAGCTGAAATATCAGGGGCAGGCTGCCCGGCTCGTCGGGAATAAGGAATTTCAGCATATCGGGAAGTATCGACGCATTCTCCACGGCGAGATACCAAAGCGGCGTCGCCACTATCGATAGAAGGAGTATAACTATCCTTAAAATGCGAAGATAAGTTCCCGTAACGGGCGGAAAGCAGTAGTCGTCCGCTTCCTCGCAGAAATCGAAAATAGAGGTGGGAAGTATCATAACCTCGGGCGAGGTATCGCAGAATATGAGGATCTTTCCTTCAAGCACCTCGGCGGAAGCCGTATCGGGTCTCTCCGTCGTCCTTATCTTCGGAAAGGGGTTGAACCAGCGCCGCTGTATGAGGCATTCCGCAAGGCTCTGCGCTCCGAGGGTGAGGCTTTTCGGCGTGACCTCGCTTATCCTTTTGCATATTGCGTCCACGTGTTCGTACTTCGCAACTCCGTCCATATAGCAGACGACCACGTCTGTGTGCGAGGCGCCGCCCATATCGAAATGCTTCATAACGAGTCTTGGGTCGCGTATCCTTCTGCGAAGAAGGGCTGTGTTCATTATAAGAGTCTCAACGAAGCCGTCGCGCGCGCCCTGCATTACCCTGTCGCTCTCGGGCTCGGACGTACCTCTTGCGGGATAGGTACGAAGATCTATCAGTATCGCCTCGTTGCCAAAGCCCTCGGCGAAAAGAGCGGTCTGCCCCGAGAGGACGGACGTTATCACCTTATCGAAGTCGCTGCTCCTTGATACCTCGGCGTAAGGTATGACCCTTTCGATATCGGCGGCGCTTCCAAGCTCCTTCCTTGATAAAAGATATTGCATTACCCTCTGAAGCTCGCCGTCCTTGACGAAGCCGTCTATATAAAAGAAAGCGCATTCTCCGCCCGTGACCTTAAGCCGCTTTTCAAGAATATCAAAATTCCTGCCGTAGCGGAGCCTCTGCTCGGTAAGAGCTACGTTTTGTCTGTAATCGTAGGTAAGCTGCATATTGCCTCCATCGTTTTTTCTCATTTTCGGCACAGAGAGCGTAAAATATGCAAAAAAGCCCTTTTCTTTACCTTCAATTTTCTTTTATCGGTGTTGACAATTGCTTTGCCGTTGTGGTACAATTGCTTTGAAGTATATTTTTTGCGCGGGTAAAGTTAATGAATGTAAATTTGGGTGAAGGTTTATCCTCGGCTTTTAAAGAAAGCCTGCCTTGCGCCGAGCTTTTTTACTACGAAAGCACCGACTCAACGAATACGAGAGCAAAGGAGCTTGCGAGGTCGGGCAGAGAAAAGAGAGACGCGTTTTTTATAGCTAAAACTCAGAGCGCGGGCAGAGGAAGGCTCGGCAGAAGCTTCTCTTCGGCAGAGGGCGGACTTTATCTTTCCTATCTCACCTATCCCGATATGCCTGCGAAGGACGTCTTGTTGCTGACGGTTTTTGCCGCGGTGTGCGTATGCGATACGGTTTTTGAGACTGCGGGCATCCGCCCCGGGATAAAGTGGGTCAACGACGTTCTTATTTCGGGCAAAAAGCTTTCGGGAATATTGACCGAGGGCGCGTTTGATGAGATCGGGAGATTGAAATACGCCGTTGTCGGCATAGGGGTAAATCTTTATGATATCGGCTTTCCGCCCGAGATCTCGGATATCGCCGTGAGCCTTGAGGGCGCGGTAGGCAAGCGAGTTGGGTACTCCGACTTTGCGCTTCGGCTATGCAAAAGGCTCTCGTCCTTCGATCCTTCGGAAAATGATATTTATATTGAAAAATACAGAGAGTATTCAGCTGTCCTCGGCAAAGAGGTCAGAGTGCTTGACCCGGGGGGCGAATACCTTGCCGCCGTTGTTGCTATAAATCAGGACGGAAGTCTGACCGTTATCCCGAAGGGGTCGGGCGAAGAGAGAAGGGTGTTTTCGGGAGAAATCAGTATAAAATTATAATAAAAGGAGACATATTATGCCGTTCGGACTGCCTTGTTATCATGAAACGCTTGACGTTTTGCATCTCGGATGCGAAAAGCCGAGATCCTATTTTATACCGTACAAAAGCGAAAGTAAAGCGAAAAAGGACTTAAGAGATCTCTCTTTCTTTTTCAAGACCCTTATCGGAGAATGGAATTTCAAGTTTTTCCCTTCTGTTGCAATGATAAGCGACCCTATGGCAGTCGAGTTTGCAAAGACGGACAGAATAGAGGTGCCGATGAACTGGCAGCACGATCTCGGCCGCGGCTTCGACACTCCGAACTACACTAATACGAACTATCCCTATCCGATAGATCCCCCCTTCGTTCCGAACGATAACCCCCTGGGCGTGTATTCAAGAAAATTCACCCTGAAGGCGGATGATCTTTGCGGAAAGGACGTTATGCTTAATTTCGAGGGCGTTGACTCCTGCTTCTATCTTTACGTCAACGGCAGCTTCGCGGGATACAGCCAGGTCAGCCACGCAACGAGCGAATTCAACGTAACGAAGCTTGTCCGCGAGGGGGAGAACGAGGTAAGGCTCGCCGTCCTCAAATGGTGCGACGGATCGTATCTTGAGGACCAGGATATGTACAGAGCCTCGGGAATTTTCCGAGAGGTATATCTGCTTTTCAGAGACAAGGTCAGAATAGACGATATCTTCGTTCACACCGATACCGAGGAGAGCTTCTCTTATGCGGATATCTCGCTTGACGCCAAGGCAAACGGCAGTCTTGAAATAGAGTATACCCTGAGCGATGCCGAGGGGCGCGTCCTTCTTTCGGGCAAGGGCATGGCATCGGAAGGCATGAAGCTTGGCAGGATCGACTCTCCGAGGCTTTGGAGCGACGAGGATCCCTACCTTTACGGCCTTACCCTTAAGGCAGGCGAAGAGGTCATATATATACCCGTTGGCGTGCGCCGCGTTGAGATAATCGGCAACGTTGTGTATATAAACGGAAAAAAGGTCAAGGCAAGGGGAGTCAACAGGCATGACAGCCACCACCTTCTCGGCCATGCGACTCCTATGGAGCACGTGCTTCGCGACCTTTACATAATCAAAGCGCATAACTGCAATATGATAAGGACCAGCCATTATCCCAATGATCCGAGGTTTTACGCGCTTTGCGATAAGCTCGGACTCTACGTTGTGGACGAGGCTGATCTCGAGTGCCACGGTATAGGAATATACAGAGACGGCAATGAGTTCACGACCAATCCCGAGTGGACAGAGGCTTATCTTGACAGAGCGGAGAGAATGCTCGAGAGGGATAAGAACCATCCTTCCATTATTATGTGGAGCGTTGGCAACGAGTCGGGCGCGGGTCTCAATCATACTAAGATGATAGAGTATTACAGAAGCCGCGATAATTCAAGGCTTATCCACGCCGAGGACGAGTCGAGAAGAGCGGAAAATATCGAGCGCCAGCTTGCTAAGGGCAAGGAAATGCCCATAGCTCCCGATGTATACAGAGAGCATATAGATCTTGAGAGCGGAATGTATCTTCCCATAGAGCTTCTCCTTGAGAAATATCTCGGAGAGGATAAGAAATACCCCGTATTCCTTTGCGAATACTGCCACGCGATGGGCAATAGCCCGGGAGACCTTGCCGATTACTGGAAGCTTATCCGCGAGTACGATAATTTCTTCGGCGGCTGCGTATGGGAGTTTACCGATCACTCCGCCACCGTTGGAGACAACGTTTTCTATGACCCCCATTTCACGTACGGCGGCGACTTCAAGGACTTCCCGAACGACGGCAACTTCTGCGTTGACGGCCTCGTCTATCCCGATAGAAGGGTGCATACGGGTCTTCTTGAATTGAAGATCGCCCAGGCTCCCGTTGATCTTGAATATAACGACGGAATACTCACGGTAAAGAGCTACCGCTATTTTACCGATATGAAGGATCTTTCTCTCGTCTATACCGTTGAGGTAAACGGCGAGGCGGTGAAGAGCGCGAGGATAGGCGAGCTTGACGTCTCTGCCCTCGGATCGAAGGATTTTCGCCTCGATCTTCCCGAGGTTACCGAGGGTATCGTTACCCTCAACGCTTCGGTACGCAATAACACCGAGACTCCTTGGGCAAAGATAGGCTACGAGATATTCCAAAAGCAGTTTATTCTTCTTGATAAGCCCGTGAAAGAGACTCCCGAATGCCTTGGTGCGAAGCTTTCCGAGAGCGGCGAATGCTATACCGTTTCCTTCGGTGAGACTGCGGTCAGGATATCGAGATCCTCGGGTCTTATAACCTCTATTGTTCACGAGGGCAAGGAGATGATATGCGAGCCTGTGACTCCCGTTATATGGAGAGCGCCCACGGATAATGACAGAAGGATAAAGCTGAAATGGATAGAGTCGGGCTATGACAGAATGGCGGTCAAATGCTATTCGGTAAGTGCAGTCTCTCTTGAAGACGGAGTGACGGTCGAGTCAAAGCTTTCTCTCGGAGCCGCGCCTTACAGGACGGCAATCAGAATGACGGTGAAATACACCTTCTCCGAGGGCAGCGCGATAAAAGTTCTGTGCGATGCAGAGGTCAGAGAAGGGCTTCCGCCCCTTCCGAGATTCGGATTTAAGTTCAAGCTGCCTTACGGCTTTGAGGACGTTAAGTATTTCGGCTACGGCCCCTACGAATCCTATGAGGATAAGAGGCTTGCTTCAAGGCTTTCGGAATTAAAGACGACAGTCAAGGATAACTTCGAGCCCTACGTCAGACCTCAGGAGAACTCCGCGCACTTCGGCTGCAGATGGGCGGTCCTGACTGATACGGTCGGCCACGGTATGATGTTTGCCTCGGATAGCTTCTCGCTTTCCGCGTCTCACTTTACCCCCGAGCAGTTGACGGTGGCAGCGCACGACTATGAGCTTTGCCCCGAAAGGGAAGCAACCGTCATAATAGATTACCGCAACGCGGGCATAGGATCGAATTCCTGCGGCCCCGAGCTTGCTCCGAGATACAGGATAAGCGAGAATAAGATATCCTTCTCATTCAGCCTTGATCCTATCTTCACGGGCAATACCGATATGTTTGATAAATATAGCAAAATGTAAATAATGATATACGAAAAGGAAAATAATATGACTATTAATACTGCGATATGCGCTCTTCTTGACTATGCCGAAAAGACCGAGCTTATAGATAAGCTTGACAGAGCATATTCCGCCAACCGCATCCTTGAGCTTCTCCGCCTTTCGGAGTATACTAAGGAAGAGGTGAAAGAGGAATACGAGCTTTCCGAAATACTTTCCGCTATCTGCGACTACGCGGTGGAGGGGGGACTTATAGAGAACGATTCGGTCGTTTACCGCGATCTTTTCGATACCAAGGTCATGGGACTTCTTTGCCCGAGACCCTCAGAGGCCGTCTCGAAATTCTACGAGCTTTATAAGGACGATCCCGCGAAGGCGACCGATTATTTCTACGCGCTTTCCCTTAACTCCAACTACATAAGGTGCGACAGAATAAAGAAAGACCTTAAATGGACTGTGGACAGTGAGTACGGCGAGATAGAAATAACCGTCAACCTCTCTAAGCCCGAGAAGGACCCTAAGGCTATCGCGGCGGCAAAGCTTCTTCCCCCCTCGGGATATCCGAAGTGCCTGCTCTGCCATGAAAACGAGGGCTATGAGGGCAGCGTTTCCAAGCCCGCAAGGCAGAACCTTCGCCAGATCCCCTTTGATATGGCGGGCACAGATTGGTATTTGCAGTATTCTCCTTACGTATATTACAACGAGCATTGCATAGCGCTCTCATCTCTTCACACCCCGATGAAGATAGACCGCTCGAGCTTTGCGAAGCTTCTTTCCTTCGTTGACTGCTTCCCCCACTATTTCATAGGCTCAAACGCAGACCTTCCGATAGTCGGCGGTTCGATACTCACTCACGACCATATGCAAGGCGGAAGGCACGTTTTTGCGATCGAGAGCGCGCCTATCGAAAGAGAGCTTAGCTTCCGCGGCTTCGAGGACGTCTCGGCTTCTATGATCAAGTGGCCTCTTTCGGTCATAAGACTTTCGGGCACCGATAAAGAAAGAATGATAGAGCTTGCGGATAAGATCCTCGTCAAGTGGAGAGGCTATACCGATGAGGATGCATTCATCTTCGCTGTGACGGACGGCGAGCCTCACAATACCATAACTCCCATAGCAAGAAGAAGGGGAGAGAGGTTCGAGCTTGACCTTGTCTTAAGAAATAATATCACCACCCCCGAGCATCCTCTCGGAGTATACCATCCGCACGCCGAGCAGCATAATATAAAGAAGGAAAATATCGGTCTTATCGAGGTTATGGGACTTGCCGTTTTGCCTGCAAGACTTAAGGCTGAGATAGCCGAAATGAAGAGAGCCATTCTCGCAGGCGAGAGCTTTATCGGCAACGAGGCTATCGAAAAGCACGCCGAGTGGTTTGATAAATTCAAGGCAAGCTACAACATAACCGAGGAGAACGCCGAGGACGTCATCAAGACCGAGATAGGCAAGACCTTTGTCCGTGTTCTTGAGGATGCAGGCGTCTACAAGGTGACCGATGAAGGAAGAAAGGCTTTCCTTAAATTCATTGATTTTGTAAATAATTAATTGCAAAAACGCAGATTTATAAAGATAAAATATGAAAAAGCCTGATAGAATTTCACCAAAATTTGAGCAGATTATAAACGGCGTTTGGGATAGACCGAGGATAGCGATGATCCTTCTTTGCATAGACTACGTTGCAGTCATCTTTGCCATGATAGCGCTTTCGGTAAGAGTCGCCTTTCTTATCACAGAGAGAGGATATATAAGGCTTATATCCGAGCTTGCTATTCTCGCCTCTGCCTTTGCCGCGGTATCGGTATTCAGAAGGATCGTCAATATGCCAAGGCCCTATGAGATCGGTAATATCACAAGGCTCGATTCAAGCAAAAAGCGCGGGCAGAGCTTCCCCTCAAGGCACGTGTTTTCCGCCTTCGTTATAGCTACCGTCATTACGCCGTGGAGCGTGTGGCTGGCTATCGCGCTCTTCGTTATGGGCGCGGCAATGGCAGCCGTCCGCGTGCTTATCGGGCGGCATTTCATCCGCGACGTTATCGCAGGCGCGATAATTGGTATAGCTTCGGGCGTGATCGGACTTCTGATCCTGCATTTTGCGGGAATATAAAGAGAAAGGAAAGCATATGAACGTAACTTGGATAACTCAGGGCGGGCTCGTTTTCGAGAACGGTAAGATGACCGTTATGGTAGATCCCTATCTTTCAGACTCTGTTGCAAGAGAGATCGACCCGAGAAAGACGAGAAGAATTCCCGTTGACGAAAGTATATTCGATCTTCGTCCGAACGTAATTATCATTACGCACGAGCATCTCGATCACCTTGATCCCGAGACGCTTCGTAAATTCCTTTGCCGCGAGGGCGATCCCATCACCGTCCTTGCGCCATACAACACCTACCTTAAGCTTCGTGAGTTCGGCGGAGATCATAATTACGTGCTTCTTTCTCCCCATTCGGTATGGAGCGAGGGCGGACTCACCTTCTATGCGGTCTCTGCCGAGCACAGCGACAGATGCGCCGCAGGCTATATCATAGATGACGGTCAGAGGACCTATTACGTCAGCGGAGATACCCTCTATAATTATGACGTTATAGATGACGTTATAGAGTTATGCGAGGATGGCGTTGACTACGTGTTCGTCCCGATCAACGGAGTCGGAAATAATATGAACGCAAGAGACGCCGCGGACTTCGTCTCCGAGATCGGCGCAAAGTGCGCGATACCTCTCCATTTCGGTCTCTTTGACGATATCGACCCGAAGGAGTTCGATTTCGAGAACGCGCTTATATTGAAGCCTTACGTTAAGCGAAAGCTTAATTAAAAGGAGTGGCAAGACGAGGTTTTTTTCGGGGGATTTGGAGCCCGAATCCCCCGCACCCCAAAGGCGAATAGGGGTTGTGTTCAAGAATTGAAGACGAATAGGAGTTATTAATAATAAAAAACAGGCGAGGAAGCCACGATGAGCTTCCTCGCTTAATATTTTTATGTATTTTTACCGTGGCGTTGGTATGCCTTAAAACGCCGAGATTACTTCACAAGATGTCTCTTGATCTTTCTCGAGGTGGTCTTCTCGAAGGGCTCGGTGCGGATCTCGAGGTCTCTTATCTGCTTGAATGAGGGGAGCTTCTTATTGAGGTCAACGATCTTTGCGTAAAGAACCTTATGCACCTCTTCGGCATTCGGAGTCTCGCCCCACTTCTCGGCGGCGGGGTAAACGATAGCGGTGAGCTTGACAGTCTCGCCGTCCTCAGCCTTCCTGCCGACAACAACGACCTCTCCAACGTCGTCTATCTTCTCAAGATACTCCTCGATCTCCTCGGGGAATACGTTCTTACCGTTTTCAAGAACGATGACCGACTTAAGGCGTCCTGTTATGTAAATATAGCCGTCCTTATCCATATATCCGACGTCGCCCGTTCTGTACCAGCCGTCCTCGGTGAATGCCTTTGCATTCTCTGCTTCGTTCTTATAGCCGAGCATAACGTTATCGCCCTTGACCTGGATCTCGCCTTCAACGAAGCCATGCTCGCCCTTGACGTCGCCGTCAATACGGACGGTGCAGCTGGGAACAGCAGGACCTACCGAGCCGCTCTTAAGAGCGTAGTAGGGGTTGACCGAGATAAGGGGAGAGCATTCGGTGATACCGTAGCCCTCGGCGATAGTAATTCCGAGCGCGTCAAACTGCTTCATCATCTCGGGGTTAAGGGGAGCGCCGCCGCTGACTATCTTATTGAGTCTGCCGCCGAATGCGTTTATAACGTCCTTGAAGAGCTTATGGCGGATATCTATACCGAGGTGGCGAAGGAAGTTCGAAAGCTTTATACCGAATTTGAGCTTCTTAAGCTGACCCGACTTCTCGGCCTTATCCATGATCCTCTTATACATAGTGTTGACAAAAAGAGGAACGAGAACGAGACCGGTGGGCTTGAACTCAGCGAAGTTCTTCATAAGGTTTCGCAGCGAATCGTTGATACCGATCTCCATACCGTAGTTGAGACCGGAGAGCATGCAAGCAAGCTCGTACGTATGGTGAAGGGGAAGAACCGAAACTATGGTATCCTCCTTAAAGAATTCAACGGTAGCGCACGCGGAGTTTACGGTGCTCCAGATATTCTTCTCGCAGAGCATAACGCACTTGCTCGTACCCGTTGTTCCCGAGGTGAAGAGCATTACCGCAAGCTCCTCGACCGAGCGATCGGTCACTTCAAGCTCCTCGTCCTTACCGCCCTCAATAATACCTTCAAGAGTTGTTACCTTCTCGGAGACGGGAGCGTCCTTATCCATAGCTATAAGCTTCTTTACCGTTGCGTGGCTCTCCTCAATGGGAGCGAGCTTTGTATTGAAGCTCTTGCTGTATACGATCGCCTCGGCGTTCGCAGTCTCAAGGAAGCCGCCGATAGCCTCGATATCAAGCTCCTTATCCATAGGGACAACAACTCCGCCCGATGCGAGGATAGCAAGATATGATGCGACCCACTCAACAGAGGACTCGCCGACGACGGCAATGCACTTGCCGCCAAGGCCTGCCTTCTTGAAGCCCTTTGCGATAGCTATTATCTTTGCGTGAAAATCCTCATAGGAGATCGAAAGATACTCCTTGCCCGAGAGCCAGCGGTAAGCTGTCTTTGCGCCGTGACCCTTGAGAACTTCAAGATATTCCTTTACGCTA
Source organism: Clostridia bacterium (assembly GCA_017462605.1). Taxonomy (GTDB): domain Bacteria; phylum Bacillota; class Clostridia; order Oscillospirales; family CAG-272; genus UBA1740. Next base: position 12,713 of record JAFTQV010000062.1, read on the forward strand.
TGTACTTCTTTAAATATTCTTTCTGTTTTCTTCTTATTCATTATATATACTTCCTTTCAGAGAGTGAGAGGGAATTCATAGGTATTAAAGATCATGCCGCAGCCGAGGGAAAACCCCTTCGACGGCGACATCCTTTGCCTTAGTTCTCGGCAAGCCACTTTTCGGCAGCAGCGCGGGACTTTCTGGTTATATCCTCTTTGGTGTACTTAGACTCCTCACCGCCATTGGTGTAGAGGAAATAAAAGCCGTCCTCAGTAACGAAAAGAGTCTCCTCGTATCCTGCGGGATCGCCGAAGCAGCCAAAGGTAACCTTCTTTACTACCGAAGCGGTAGCGGTATCGTATACCTTTTTGCAAATTGTCTTCTGCATATCTTTTCTCCTTTTCTGGATTGATGTTCGGGTATTTGCCATCCATCTTAATTATTTTAGCATTTTATTATAGCTTTTTCAATAGGAAATATGAAATTTTGCCTACTTTGGGCGTAAAAAATTATGGAAAACGGTAAAAAGCGCCGATCTGCCCTGAAAATCGAATTGCATTTCACGCGCCGTAAGGCTGAAATACAGCGAGCCTTATCCGCCTCGGAAGCGCTAAACTCCAAGCTCCCGTCTCATAGCCAGAGGCGTCATTCCGTGGACTTTCTTGAATTCTCTGTGGAAATACGATTCGTTCTCATAGCCAACGCTATTGATGATCTCTCCGATAGGTAGCTTGGTTTTTAAGACAAGACTCGTCGCAACGCTCATTCTGCGCTCAAAAAGAAGCTCCTTAAAGCTTTTTCCGAAATAGTCAACGATCATTTTCGATAGATAAGGCATAGAGAGGAAGAGCATATCCGCAAGCTCGGAAAGAGTCGCGGTCTTGTATTTGGACGATATGTAGCTCTGGATCTGGGATCTGCGCTTCGTATCCTTATCGGGCATACGCGAGCCGCCCGAAAGAAGATCTTCCGAATTTCTTGAAAGATAGCCGAAGAGAAGGGCGGTCGTGTATTTCAGCACCTGACTTCCCGAGCCGTATTCGGAAAGCTCGAAAAGCAGATTTTCAATAATATTCTCTATCTGCTTATTGCCCTTGGTTGAAAAGCAAAGATATATTCCGTCTCCGTCCGGCTTCAGATTTTCATTGCATATATCCGTAAAAACAGTCTCCGATAATTCGCCCGAGAGGGATTTTATAAAGCTGTCCGATATAATTATATTGACGCCGACGTCGTCTATCCCCGCTTCGTCTATCGAGTGGGAGACGTGCTTATTCATTATAAGTATATCGCCCTCGGTGAGTCTGATCTCCTTATCCGCTATGCGGTTGGTGATGCCCCCCGAAAGCACGACCATCATTTCAAGATAATTATGGCTGTGGAGAGGGAAGCTCGTAAAGCGGGTGTGCGTTCTTATCATTATATCGCGGTCCTTACCGAGAAGCTTATCCGAGTTTACTATAAATTCCGCGTTGGACGTATAGAGACTCTTTTCCAAGGGAATGCCCGAGAGTATGCTCCTCTCCTCGTCGCTGACGAGGGATATCTGCCTCAGTAAATTGCGATCCATTTTTACCCTCCCGAATAGATTATGACATTATTTTAACACACTTAAAGCGAAAAATCAATAGAAATCTTAAATCAGGTCTGTTTTTTGCATAATTTTAAACCTTGATATGCCGCGCATATTATGGTACAATGAATTCAGAAATAAAATATATAGGAAGGAAACCGTATGAAATACTACCTTGCGATTGATATCGGCGCGTCGAGCGGACGCCATATAATAGGCTATATGAAGGACGGTGAAATACGCACAGAGGAAATATACCGTTTTGAAAACCATATGGATAATCTTGACGGTCACCTCGTCTGGGATATAGACAGGCTTTTTGAAGAGGTGCTTCGAGGAATAGAGCTTTCCTTTAAGGTATACCCGAAGATCGAGAGCCTCTCGATAGACACGTGGGGCGTTGACTACGTCCTTATGAAGGACGATGAGGAGATAAGACCTGCTTATGCTTACAGAGACGGCAGAACGGAGACGGTCGTAGACGACGTTCACGCGCTTATATCCTTCAAGGAGCTTTACGAGCATACGGGCATACAGTTCCAGAAGTTCAACACGGTATATCAGCTTTACGTTGATAAGCTCTGGGGCAGGCTTGACGAGGCTACCGATTTTCTGATGATACCCGAGTATCTTATGTATAAGCTCACGGGAGTTAAGAAGAAAGAGGTCACCAACGCGACAACGACGGGTATGGTCAACGCCATGACCTTAAGATACGATAGAAAGATATGGTCCTGCCTCGGTCTGCCGATAAAGCTTGACGCGCAGCTTCATATGCCGGGCGAGACGGTCGGAAGGCTTAAGGCGGATATAGCCAAGAGAGTCGGCGGAGACCTCGAGGTCGTCCTTTGCGCAACTCACGATACCGCGAGCGCGGTCGAGGCGATAGATATGCAGAATAATTCGCCTTACATATCCTCAGGAACCTGGTCGCTTCTCGGAGTCAAAACTCCTCACGCTCTTACCGATGAGAAGAGCCGCGAGTCCAATTATTCCAACGAGGGCGGCGTTTCATACAACAGATATCAGAAGAATATCACGGGAATGTGGATAGTTCAGAGCCTTCGCGCGGAGCTTTGCCCCGATATGTCTTACAGCGATATCGTGAAAATGGCAACCGAGAGCAATTTCGGAGAGGTCTTTGACGTCAACGATGAGATGTTCTCAGCGCCTGACAGTATGAAGAGCGCGATAGACAGATACCTTTTCGGCCACGGCAAGCGCCTGCCGAGAAATCTTTCGGACTATTTCAAGTCGGCATACACGAGCCTTGGCTATTGCTACGGCGAGGCTATCCGCGATATGGAGAGCAATACGGGCGCAACGTATAAGGATATATATATCGTCGGCGGCGGAGCGAAGAACGATTATCTCAACCGCCTGACTGAAAGATATACAGGCAAAAAGGTCATCGCGCTGCCGATAGAGGCGACCGCGATAGGCAATATAAAAATACAAATGACAAGAAGGAAAGTATAAGAGGTTTTGATATGACAAGCTATGAGATCGCAAAAGAAAAATATGCCGCATTCGGTGTTGATACCGAGGCGGCTATCGAAAGACTTAAGTCTGTTCCCGTTGCAATGCATTGCTGGCAGGGAGACGACGTTATAGGCTTTGATTCCAAGGAAGCTCTTTCGGGCGGAATACAGACAACGGGTAATTACCCCGGCAAGGCAACCACCCCCGCCGAGCTTATGGCGGATCTTGATAAGGCGCTTTCCCTTATCCCCGGCAAGAAGAAGCTCAACCTTCACGCAAGCTACGCGATATTCCCCGAGGGCGAGTACAGAGACAGAAACGAGATACTTCCGAAGGACTTCGCAAAATGGGTAGAATTCGCTAAGGAAAGAGGAATGGGTATTGATTTCAACCCCACCTTCTTTGCTCATCCTATGGTAAAGGATAACCTCACTCTTTCTTCTCCCGATGAGAAGACGAGGCGCTTCTGGATAGACCACGGTAAGGCGTGCCTTAAGATCGCGGAGTATTTCGCGACCGAAACGGGTGAGGCGTGCGTTATCAACTTCTGGATTCCCGACGGATATAAGGAGATCCCCCAGGATAGGCTCGGACCGAGAGCAAGATTCAAGGCTTCTCTTGATGAGATACTCTCCACCCCCTACGATAAGAGCAAGGTATACGTTACCCTTGAGTCTAAGGTATTCGGCATAGGACTTGAGTCATACACCGTTGGCTCTGCGGAGTTCTGCCTCTCCTATTCGACCAAGGCGGGTATCACCCCTCTTATGGATAACGGACATTATCATCCCACCGAGATGGTTTCGGATAAGATATCCTCGCTTCTTCTCTTCAACGATAAGATCGCTCTTCACGTTACCCGCGCGGTGCGCTGGGACTCCGACCACGTCGTTATACTTGACGATGAGACCCGCGAGATCGCGAAGGAGATAGTCAGAAACGATGCTCTTGATAGAGTTTTCATCGCTCTTGACTACTTTGACGCATCGGTCAACAGAGTTGCGGCTTGGGTCATCGGCGGAAGAAATATGGAAAAGGCTCTGCTTTCCGCTCTTCTCACTCCCCGGGCCGAGCTTAAGGGATATCAGGATAAGGCTGATTACACGAGAATGCTCGCCGTATCCGAGGAGCTTAAGACTATGCCCTTCGGAGACGTCTTTGACGAATATTGCAGAAGAGTCGGCGCGCCTGTTGGCATGGAGTGGCTTCTTGACTGCGAAAAATACGAAAAAGAGGTTCTCTCAAAGAGAGCCTGAACAGGATAAAAAAGAAAGGGATAAAGAAAATGAAAATTATACTTGAAGCGCCTTTTATGGTTGAGGCGATCAGAACGCTTACTAATCTTTACAGACTCGGCTGGGACGAGCGCAACGGCGGAAACCTCTCCTACCTTCTTTACGATGAGGATATCAAGGACTACCTTGATACCGATAAGGTGATCCGCACTATTCCTATGTCCTTTGACGCATCCGAGATCGTCGGCAAGGTATTCCTCGTTACGGGAACGGGTAAGTATTTCAAGAACGTTCAGTACGATCCCGAAAGAAACCTCGGTATTGTCAGAATAGCTGAGGACGGCAAGACCTGCGAGCTTCTCTGGGGTTATAGCGACGGCGGAAAATTCACAAGCGAGCTTCCCGCTCACCTTATGAGCCATATGGTAAGACTTAAGGCGGACCCCGAGCATAGAGTAGTTATGCACACTCACCCCACCAATACTATCGCAATGTCTCTTATCCACCCTGCGTCCGAGCGCGAATTTACCCGCTCGCTCTGGAAGATGCAGACCGAGAGCATAGTAGTATTCCCCGAGGGAGTTGCAGTCCTTCCCTGGATGGTTTGCGGCACCAACGAGATCGGAGAGCATACCGCAAAGAAGCTTGAAAATACCAGACTCTGCGTATGGACTACCCACGGTATCTACGGAACGGGTAAGGATCTTGACGAGGCTTTCGGACTTATCGAGACGGTAGAGAAGGCTGCCGAGCTTTATATGCTCACAAGAGGCGCCGAGAGAGTAAACGAGATTAAGGATGATGAGCTTCGCGACCTCGCCGCAGTCTTCGGACTTAATTACAGAACCGATTATCTTGATTGATCTTTGATAGGTATATTGATTTTTATAGCAATATCCCCGAGGCAAGCGCTTCGGGGATTAAATGTCACCTTCGGTGAGTCGATATATCTCGCTTCGCTCGCAATGAATTGCGCAAGCGCATGAATTGACACGTTGTGTCATGAATTGCAGCAAGCTGCATGAATTGCCCTTCGGGCATTGAATGTCACCTTCGGTGAGTCGATATATTCACTTTCGCGAAATACGTTCACGAAAGATGAATGCGATATATCTCGCTTTGCTCGATTCGATATGCCTTTCTTTCGAAAGGCGTGATATGTCACCTTCGGTGACGTGATAAAAAAACCTTGCCCGAGGATGATAATAAACATAAAAGAGGTACTGTGTAAAACAATACCTCTGTGTTTTTATTAGGTGAAGCCTCGAATGAAGCAGCCTCGTTTTTATATATGTATGCTAACTATTATTTACCGTTAAGCGGATTTTTGCAACTTTTGCGCTTTACGCAAAGTCGCCGCCCTCGTACTTATTCTCTATCAGATCGCCCTCGTCTGCAAGCTTGGTAAGCTGCTTGATGATCTCGATCTCAGCGGGGTCGTAGGGGAATCTTCCGCCGGGGCGGTAGAGGTCGTGCTGCCACTTGGTGAAGTCCATATCCTTGACTGCCTCGTAGCCCTTCTCCTCATACTTGCGCCATACGCCCTGCGAAGGCTCGTAGGTCTGATACTTACCTGCAACGAAGCCCCACTGATAGCAGCCGATCTTCTCGAGGAAGAAGAGGGGAAGCATTGCCTGAATGGTATTACCGCCCTTTCTGCCCATACGGTTGAGCCATTCGGTATTGAATATAGGTCTGTCGTAAGCCTTAAGCTGCTTGAGGATAAGAATGTTATCGTAGTAGCACTGGTAGCTGTGATAGCTGATAACGTCAGAATTATCGAGAGCAAATCTCTCCATTTCGGTGGTGGGTCTGCCGTTCTTCATTCCGCGCCAAACGTCTGCGCAAAGGGGCTGAATGGGGTCGATCTCCCAGCCGATCTCGAAGAACTTCTTGAGATGCTCAAGGCTCTTATTTCCTCTGCCGTTGCCGGGCTCGTTCATTATGTTCCAAACGAGGACTCTCTCATCGTTCTTATACTTTGTAATGATCTCTCTGACCATTTCATAGTACTTGGGCGCGATCTCGGGATCGTCAAGAATATTGTATCTCGAGTCACTTCCGTGCTGATACCATACCTTGAAGTCCTTGCCGCCGTGATAGCCGGGCTCCCAGAACTGCTCGCCAAACTTCGGGGGCACGTATTCGGGTCCTCTTACCGAGCATTCGTTCGAAAGAACGATCATAGAGGTGATACCGTGGCTGTATGCGCAGGAAAGGTATCTGTCAAGACGGTCCATAAATCCGTCGTGCTGCTCTGCCCAGACCTCGTACTCTATAATAATACGGATGGAGTTGTAGCCGATAGACTCCATAAGAGCGAACTCGCGGTCCGCTGTTTTAAGCTTTTCCTCAAAGCCGTACTCCTGCCACTGATCGATTCTGTTGGCGCAGTCGCTGCCCATGTAGTTGCAGCCTCTTATCCAGGGCTTGCTATTATACCATTCCCAGGCTCTTTCCTTAGACCATCTTCCCATAACGTGTCTCCTTGTTTTTTTATTTTATTATAACATACAAAAGCTTGACATATCAAGACAAAGAGTGTATAATTATAGACAGATTTTGCACAAAACTGTATTTGGAGCTTTAAAATGTTTATTCAAACGGACAATTTTGGCTTTGAGGACTCCTTCCGATCCAGAACTCACAAGGGTCTTTACAGCTATCCTGTTCATATTCATCAATTCTCCGAGCTGGTTATAGCCAAGTCGGGCGGAATTGAGATTCTCACCGATTCGGGGACGGTGAATATATCCGAGGGCGATATAGCTATCATTCCGCCATTCGCTCCTCACGGCTTTCATTCAAGCGAGAGCGGCGAGGTGTTTATAGCCGTCTTTTCTCCGAGCCTGCTTAAGGAATACGCGGCAAGCGTCTCGGGCGCGTCAAGAATATACTTTACCCCCTCGAAGGAGCTTTTTAGTTACGCCTTATCGAAGCTTGAGCGCGGCTCGCGCGGCTCTGTTTGCGCAGGGATATACGCGCTTGCCGAAGAGTTTTCCGAAAAAGTGCCGAGAGGCTCTTCGGGCAAGACCAACGCTCTTTTCTCGCGCCTTTTCGAGTACCTCGCGGAGCATTATAAGGAAGACGTATCGCTATCCGCCGCGGCGGCGGAAATAGGTTATAGCGTCAGCTATATCTCTCACACGCTCGGCTCTATTCCCGGTATGAGCTTCACAGCGCTCCTTTCGGGCATAAGGATAGATACGGCAAAAAGGCTTCTCGTTTCCACCGAGCTTCCCGTAAGCCGGGTCGCTCTCGAGTGCGGATTTGGCTCGGAGCGCAGCTTTCACAGAGCATTTTCAAGACTCGTCGACAAGACGCCTCTCGAATACAGAAAAAGTTTGATCCAAGGCTGATAATAGCTTGGTTTGACAATAATAGTTGTCAAAAAGCACAACAAGGCATAAAATTAGAGCGAAGAAACCGTATTTTTTAGACGGAATCTTCGCTCTTTTTGGGTTATGCCTAAATGAAGCAGCCCCCGTTTTTATATGGAAACTATTTATGATCCTTCATTGCTTTTTCTATCACGGAAAGAGCAGCCCTTGCGTCCGCCTCGCTTGCCGCGGGGGTATCCTTTAGCGCATAGGGAATACCAAGGTTTTCGTATTTTGCAAGACCGAGCTTGTGATAGGGTAGGATCTCGATCTTTGGGGGGTTGCCAAGAGAGGATAAAAATTTTCCGAGAGCCATAAGCTGATCCTCTTTATCGGTTATACCAGGGATAAGCACGTGGCGTATTCTTAAGGGAATACCCTTTTCGGAAAGATACCTTGCAAAATCCTTTGCGCTCTTGCCGCTTCTGCCCGTGAGAGAGATATGCTCTTCTTCGGAAGCGTGCTTAATATCGAGCATAACGAGATCGGTGACGGAAAGAAGCTTATCGAATTTCTTCAAGGTCTCCTCTGAGCGGTCAAAGCCTGCGCCCGAGGTATCGAGAGCGGTGTGAATGCCGCTTTCCTTCGCGAGAGTGAAAAGCTCGGTGAGAAAGTCTATCTGCATAAGAGGCTCTCCGCCCGTTGCCGTAATGCCGCCGCTCTTATAGAATGGAAGATTTCTCGTCATTTTGGCTATGACCTCATCGGCGCTTTGGGAAAGGGGCGCGTTTTTGATCTCCCACGTGTCAGGGTTATGGCAGAATTTGCAGCGCATAGGGCAGCCCTGGAAAAATACGACGAAGCGCACCCCGGGGCCGTCTACCGTGCCGAAGGTCTCCATTGAATGCAGCTTGCCTTCCATATTAAATAGCCGAGTGGAAGTTTCTTGAAATGACCTCGTCCTGCTGCGCCTTTGTAAGCTTGATGAAGTTGACGGCGTATCCCGAAACTCTTATCGTAAGCTGAGGGTAAAGCTCGGGGTGCTTCTGCGCGTCAAGAAGAAGCTCCTTGTCAAATACGTTGACGTTGAGGTGGAAGCCTCTCTTTGCGGTATATCCGTCAAGAAGGGAGACAAGATTGTCCTCTCTCTCGCTCTCGTTCTTTCCAAGAGCGGAAGGAACTATCGTGAAGGTATTCGAGATACCGTCCTGAGAGTCGGTGAAGGGAAGCTTAGCAACCGATGCGAGCGAAGCAACCGCGCCGTTTTCATCTCTGCCGTGCATGGGGTTCGCGCCGGGAGCGAAGGGCTCGCCCTGCTTTCTTCCGTCAGGCGTTGCGCCCGTGTTCTTACCGTAGGTAACGTTTGAGGTGATCGTGAGTATAGATGTGGTTATCTCACCGTCGCGGTAAGCCGCATTCTCACGAAGGTAGCTGATAAAGGTGTGAAGCACTTCCTTTGCAATGCTGTCTACCCTGTCGTCATCGTTGCCGTACTTGGGGAAGTCGCCCTCTACGGTGTAATCGGTAACTATTCCCGCCTCGTTTCTCGTCACGCGGACCTTGCCGTACTTGATAGCGGAAAGGGAGTCCGCAACGACCGAAAGACCTGCAATACCGGTTGCAAACCAGCGCTTGACGTCTCTATCATGAAGAGCCATCTGGAGTCTCTCGTAGGAATACTTATCGTGCATATAGTGAATGATATTGAGCGCGTTGACGTATACGCGGGCAAGCCAGCGCATCATATCGCGGTACTTCTTCATAACGTCGTCATAATCGAGATAATCGCCGACTACCGCGCGGTACTCGGGTCCGACCTGCTGACCGGATATCTCGTCAACGCCGCCGTTGATAGCGTAAAGAAGGCACTTCGCAAGGTTTGCTCTCGCGCCGAAGAACTGCATCTCCTTGCCCACTCTCATAGAGGATACGCAGCAAGCGATAGCATAATCGTCTCCGTGGATGGGGCGCATAAGATCGTCGTTCTCATACTGGATCGCGTGATGCTCGATAGATACCTTAGCGCAGTATCTTTTGAAGTTCTCGGGCAGATGCTCCGACCAGAGAACGGTAAGGTTAGGCTCGGGAGCGGCGCCGATATTATTAAGCGTATTGAGGTAGCGGTAGGACATCTTGGTGACAAGGGGCTTACCGTCCGTATCAATACCGCCGATCGACTCGGTGACCCACGTGGGGTCTCCCGCGAATATCTGGTTATAATCGGGGGTTCTCGCGAAGCGGACCATACGGAGCTTCATAACGAACTGGTCTATGATCTCCTGAACCTCTTTCTCGGTGATTATTCCCGCCTTGAGGTCGCGCTCTGCGTAAATATCGAGGAAGGTCGAGGTTCTTCCAAGGCTCATCGCCGCGCCGTTCTGCTCCTTGACAGCCGCAAGATATGCGAAGTAAAGAGCCTGAGTTGCTTCCTTGAAGGTTCTCGCGGGCTTCGAGATATCGCAGCCGTAGATATTCGCAAGCTCCTTAAGCATTTCAAGAGCTCTTATCTGCTCGGAAAGCTCCTCGCGCTCGCGGATGACCTCAAGAGACATCGTTGAAACGGTGGTGTCCTTCTGAAACATCTTATCCTCGATAAGACGGTCAACTCCGTAGAGGGCTACTCTTCGGTAGTCGCCTATGATCCTTCCTCTGCCGTATGCATCGGGAAGTCCTGTGATAATGTGGTTCGAGCGGCAGCGTCTCATCTCGGGGGTGTAAGCATCGAAAACGCCCGCGTTGTGAGTCTTTCTGTGATCGGTGTAGAACTCAACGATCTCGGGATCGACCTCGTAGCCGTTATCCTTGCATGCCTTTACCGCCATGCGTATACCGCCCTGGGGCATAAGAGCGCGCTTCAAGGGCTTATCCGTCTGCAGACCGACGATCTTCTCCTTCTCTTTGTCTATGTATCCTGCGGGGTGCGAGGTAATGGTGGAAACGACCGAGGTATCCATATCGAGCGCTCCGCCCGCCTCTATTTCCGCCTTCATAAGCTCGCTGACTTTATGCCAAAGATCGAGAGTGTCCTCCGTGGGACCCTCGAGGAATTCTTCATTGCCGTAATATGCGGTGTAATTTTTGTGAATAAAGCTTCTGACGTTTATTTCATTGACCCATCGGCCTTCTCTGAAGCCTGTCCATTCTTCTCTCATTTTTTGTCCTCCAAATTTTATTCTATAAAATTATAACATTTCGGGGGGCGACTGTCAATAGAATATAATAAAAATTAAAAATGGATTTAATTACCATTTTTTGGCTCAAAGCCACTAGGATAAGGCTTTTTATCCGCAATAATTACTTTAATTCAACATTTTTAAAAGAAATTTAACATTTTCCTTGACAACCGTAAAAATATATGATACTATAAGTACAGTATTTAAAATCTTTTAAGGAGATGTTAAAATGCCTGAAATCAAGTATGAAGTAATCGAAAAGATCGGCGTTGTCAGCGAGGGCAACAACGGCTGGAATAAGGAGCTTAACCTTATCAGCTGGAATGAAAGAGAGCCTGTTTACGATATCCGTACATGGTCTCCCGATCACGAGAAAATGGGCAAGGGAATCACGATTTCCAAGGAAGAGGCTAAGGCTCTCGTAGCTATGCTCTCCACTCAGAATCTCGACTGATAGAATACATAAAAAGCATCCGTTTTTAAAAATCGGATAGCAGCAAACAAGGGTGGATTATGCCATTTTTTGAAAATCGGCATCCGCCCTTTTTGTTATCTTCTAAAGGACAGTCGAGGGCGCCCACTCAGCCACCTTCAGTGAGGCGATATATCTCGCTTCGCTCGCAATGAAATGCCTTTGGCATGAAATGTTTTGCTTTGCAAAACTTGAAATGACGTCCGAGAGACGTCATGAAATGTCACCTTCGGTGACGTGATATTTAAGCCTTCCTCCGAGAGGAAGGTGGCATTTTCAGAAGAAAATGACGGAAGGAGCCTGCGATAGCATTCGTTATCTCGAAGTAGCGGCTTCAAAAAAGAAAACTGCACGCGCTCTCCTTCACCCGACTCCGTCGGGAGCTTCCTCCCGTAGGAAGCCTTTTTTGTACCGAGTGCAAATGGAAGCTTCCCCCTCAGTCACCTTCGGTGACGTGATATTATAATGGACAGTCGAGGACGCCACGTCTTTGGGGGTCAGGGGGCATTTGGACACCAAATACCCCCTTTTCTTACCGAGCGCAAACGAAAGCCACCCCCGCGCGTCATCCTGAGCGGAGCGAAGCGGAGTCGAACTGCGAAGCAGCAACAAGCCTCGGCGCAGTTGGGATCTCGCGGGAGAATTGATTTTTTGATTCTTCCCCTATACAAAAGCAACAAAAAACCAAGATCAAGTATTTGATTTGACCTTGGTTTTTGTTATGATTGTACATAGCATTCACAATTTGTTAATGCTATGAATCGCCCCCTACACTTATTCCGTACGAAGAGCGACCACGGGATCCTTCTTAGCCGCGCTCGATGCGGGGATAAGACCCGAAATGAGGGTAAGACCTATGCTGATCGCCACGAGAATGACAGCCTGCGAAAGGGGCAGCGCCGCAATGCTTGCGTAATTGATCAATGGCTTGAGGATCAGATTGACGACGAAGGATATCGCGTAGGTTGCCAGAATGCCGATGAGACCTGCGAGAAGACCTATAATGAATGTCTCCGCGTTGAAGAGGTGGCTGACGTCCTTCTTCCTTCCGCCGAGAGAGCGGATGACGCCGATCTCCTTTATTCTCTCAACTACCGAAACGTAGGTGATAATACCGATCATAACGGTGGAAACAATGAGCGAGACTGAGGTGAAGGCAACGAGGGCGTAGGTGATAACGTCTATCATCGTGTTGATGATGTTTGCCACAAGCTCGATGGTATCGGTGTGCTTGACGTTCTTACGCTCCGCGCCGCTGATCTCCTTGCCGTCTATCACGAGGGTTGTTTTATCATCGTTCCATGCCTCGAGATATTCGGTTATCGCCGTTTTTTCCTCGAAGGACTTGGGGTAAATACTTATTTTATTCACAAGATCGTTGCCGCCGAGCGATCTTATGACGGAGGATGCCGTTGCGGTTATAGCGAAAATGCTTCCGTCGTTGACTTCCTTTACTTCGCCCGCGATCTTACCGTCGCTGTTGAATGATGTGTGGGGGAAGTATGAATAAGCATAGCTGCCCATGAGTCTGATCTCGTTCTCGGAAGCCTCGACCTTTTCTTTAAGGAAGTTCACGAATTCGGATTCGCGCTCAGACTCAATAATTTGCTCCGCAAGCTTTTCGGTGTAGTATATACCGGACGAAAGCGAGCCGTAGTTCAAGCCTTCCTTCGGGGTAAGAATGCCAACGATATTGAGGGTAAGACCTTCCTTACTGCCCTTTTCGAGGGTCGAATTGTATTTAACGGTAACCGATCCCGGGAACATTCCGTCGCTTGCCTCGAAGAGGGTATCGTTGGGGTAGACGGTGAAGGTTTTTCCGAGGATCTCCTCGTAGGTGAAATAGTCCTTGTAGAGCGCCTTGTTGTAGACAGGCTCTATCGGGTTTCCGTTCTCATCCTTGGTGGGCGCGGACGCCTTGTTGATTATCTCAAGGAATTCCGCCTCGGTGAAGTATCCAAGCCTTGCAAGAAGAAGGTCGGAAAGCTCATCCTCGGAGTTGAGGACGATCATTATCTCGTTCGCCTCTGCTGCTATCTTGCTTCCGGCAATTATATCGTACTGCGAGCGGATGTAGTCCTCATCGGGTACTGCCTGGCTGAAGTTCGGCGCCATATAGGAGACCATTCCCGCGAGGTCCTCGTAATCGGTGTCCTTAAGCACCGAGGTGTAAATATCGGTAAGATGCTTCATTGAGACGTGCTGAGCCTCGGAGTCCGCATCTGTCTTGAAATCAACGAAGAGCTTATGAGTAAGGTCTATGCCGTATTCGAACATAACCGCGTTGACGTTATCCCGCGGCATATTTTCTATGTACTTGACATAGTCCTCGGTGATCTCGTTGGTGACCATCATCGAATTGAGCATATCGCTGGTCTTGATAAGATATTCAACGAGAGAAGAAACGTAAATATTTCCCGGGATCTTTTCAATCGCATCCTCGACCTCGGAATTCATCATTCCCGTGAGAGCGGAGAGATCAAGCGCCGTCTCTGAGACGGTGATAGGGTTGCCCGAAAGCATATCGTTCTGCATTGATGCGATATAGCCCTTGATACCTGCCGAGAAGGCAAGAACGAGCGCGATACCTATAATACCTATCGAGCCTGCGAAGCCGACCATAGCAGTCCTGCCCTTCTTGGAAAGAAGGTTCTTCGCGGAAAGCTTGAACGCTGTGAAGAAGGACATCTTCGCCTTTTCCTTCGGCTTCTTTTCTTTTTTGCCGCTTGCCGCCGACTCTCTTGCCTCGGTCTCTTCGGCTTCAGCCTCAGCCTTTACCGCTACCTCGGTCTCCGCCTTTTCTTCTTCCGCCGAAAAAGGGTTCGAGTCCTCGAGAACGCATCCGTCAAGCAGTCTTATTATTCTTGATGAATACTGATCGGCAAGCTCGGGGTTGTGCGTGACCATTATAACGAGTCTTTCGCGCGATATTTCCTTGATAAGCTCCATTATCTGCACGCTCGTTACGGTATCGAGCGCGCCCGTAGGCTCGTCTGCAAGAAGGATCTCGGGATCGTTGACAAGCGCTCTCGCGATCGCGACTCTCTGGCACTGACCGCCCGAAAGCTGATTGGGGCGCTTATAATACTGATCCGCAAGTCCGACTCTGTCCAGCGCTTCCTTCGCGCGCCTTATTCTTTCTTCCTTTTCGATACCTGCAATGGTAAGAGCAAGCTCAACGTTGCCAAGCACCGTCTGGTGAGGGATGAGGTTGTAGCTCTGGAAGATGAAGCCGACTCTGTGGTTTCTGTATACGTCCCAGTCTCTGTCCGTATAGTCCTTGGTGCTGCGTCCGTTGATAAAAAGATCTCCGTCCGTATAGTGATCGAGTCCGCCGATGATGTTGAGCAGAGTAGTCTTGCCGCAGCCCGATGGGCCGAGGATGGAAACGAATTCGTTCTTTCTGAAGGCGATGGATACGCCTTTAAGTGCGTGAACGACCTCGGAAGAGGTTTCGTAGTCCTTTCTGATATCCTTTAAATAAAGCATCTTGTCTCCGTTCCGCGCGATTTATCGCGCAATTAAAAATATGTACTGAAACATTTTACCACTTAAATATGAACATTCTACAAATAAAAGCGCAAATATTTATTAATTTTGAGTAAAATAAAGTATCCAAGCGAGGGAACGGGTGCAACGTTTTTTAATAAAATGTTAATTTATCTAAAAAAACGAAAAAAACAGAATAAAAACTATTTATTTTTGCCAAAAAATGTGCTATAATTTAAATACGAGCGAAGGATATTGCTCGAAGGCGTTATCCCAAGCTCGTGAATAAAGATGAGCGAGGTATTTTTATGCGTATAACAGTTTACGGCAAGCAAATGAAGGTCCGCGAGAGCCTTGTCGCTCTCATTGAAAAGAAGCTTCTTAAATTCGATAAGTTTTTCGGAAGCGATACCGAGGCGAATATCACCTGTAAAGCAAGAAAGGGTGTTAAAATAATCGAGATCACCATTACGTACGGAGCAACGGTGTTCCGTGCTGAGGAAGAGAGCGATACCTTTATCACGGCTCTTGACCGCTCGATAGAGAGTCTTGAAAGGCAGATAAGAAAGAATAAAACGAGGCTCGAGAAAAAGGTCAAGACGGGAGCTTTCGTTATAGAAGAGGACGATGACGACGAATTTGAGGAAGAAAGCGAATTCAAGATCAGAACCAAAACCTTCCCCTTCAAGCCGATGTCACCCGAGGAAGCAATACTTCAGATGAACCTTCTCGGTCATGATTTCTTCGCCTTCACCGATGCGGAAACCAACGATGTATGCGTCGTATATAAGAGAAAAGACGGAGACTACGGATTGATCGTTCCCGAGCATTAAAACCCATATAATGCTAACTAATATAGTCAAAACCGCCGCGAATTACGGTTCGCGGCGGTCTCTTTTGTTCTGTCACCTTTGGAAATGTGAGATGTATTTGCAGGGGGCACGGTCACCTTTGGTGAGTCGATATATCTCGCTTCGCTCGCAACGAAATGCCTTTGGCATGAAATGTTTTGCTTTGCAAAACTTGAAATGACGTCCGAGAGACGTCATGAAATGTCACCTTCGGTGACGTGATTATAAGCCTTCCCTAGCGGGTAGCGAAGCGGCGCGAATTGCCTTCCCCAGCGGGGGAAGGTGGCACACGAAGTGTGACGGATGAGGTGTTAACTCTGATTGTAGCCAATGCTTTGTCTGTAAACAAAGCCAACTACTCATCCACCGCAAGCGGTCCCCCTTCCCTCACAAGGGAAGGCTTAAGGACGAGGTGTCAGGCTCCCACAGCAAAGGTGAGCTAATGGCGAGGCCATTTAAGCCTTCCTCCGAGAGGAAGGTGGCATTTTCGGAAGAAAATGACGGAAGGAGCCTGCGATAGCATTCGTTATCTCAATGTAGCGGCATCAAAAAAGAAAACTGCACGCGCTCTCCTTCACCCGACTCCGTCGGGAGCGTCCTCCCGGAGGAAG
>JAFTQV010000063.1 GCA_017462605.1 Clostridia bacterium
GGCTTCCTTCAGACTCCGCCTCACGACGGACGCCCTTGCCCTCAGCTAACAGTTCCTACTGCCAAGCCTGTAGCGGACTTCCACCGCCAAGTTGTAACGCGTGCCGAGCGCACAAAAGAGACTCACTCAGCATCTTCGCCGGGTGAGTCTTTGTTTTTTATTTACATACATCGAGCGGAAGAAAACGGCTCATATCGCCAAATATACCGACGCCATGATGGGAAGACAGATTTAGGCAAGATTCGTAGTTCTTCGACCTGAAGCCTTATTTACATAAGGCGAGCGGAAGAAAACGGCTCGTATCGCCAAATATGCCGACTCCATGATGGGAAGACGGATTTAGGCAAGATTCGTAGTTCTTCGACCTGAAGCCTTATTTACATAAGGCGAGCGGGAGAAAACTGCGAATATTGTCAAATACGTCTCCCATCAAAGGATGCCACCGTAGGTCATGTCACCATACGTCGGCACGGGCCAGTATTCTCTCGCCGTTATAACCTCAAGCGAGTCAACTGCCTCTCTGAGTCTATCCATTGCCGCCGCTACCTCTTTGCAGTAGAAGAACGCCGCCTCTTCGGTATTCTCTATGCCGATCGCGCGGTTTTCGAGAGCTTCAAGCTCGTCCTTTGCCGAATACACCTCGGAAAGAAGGGCGCAAAGCTTTTCAAGATGAGCCTTTTCGGGGTTAAGGGCAACGCCCGGAAGGACTGATGCCGTATTTTTAAGGGAAAGCGAAAGATCGCCTATATACCTCGTGACGGCGGGAATATAGTCTCTCGATGCCATTTCAAGCATGGTCTTTGCTTCGATATTCTTGATCTTTCTGTAATTTGCGAAATAGATCTCGCGTCGGGACTTAAGCTCTACTCTGCTCATAACGCCGAACTTCTCGAAAAGCATAACGTTCTTTTCATCGTCAAAGTGGGCGTACGCCTCGGGCGCGGTCTTGAAGTTGGAAAGTCCGCGTCTCTTCGCTTCCTTTTCCCACTCTTCCGAATAGGAGTTGCCCGAGAAGAGTATGCGGTTATGCGCTCTTAAAGTATCGGCAATAAGCTTGTCTACCGCCTCGTCAAAATTCTCCGCCTTTTCAAGCACGTCCGCAAAATCAGAGAAGGACTTCGCGACCGCAGTATTAAGAACGGTATTCGCAAGCGAGATATTCTGCGAGGAGCCAACCATTCTGAATTCGAATTTATTGCCCGTGAAGGCGAAGGGAGACGTTCTGTTCCTATCCGTATTGTCTCTTCTTATAGCGGGAACCGTGGGGCTTCCGAAGGACATATACTTTCTGTCTGCCTCTCGGAATTCGGTGCCCGTCACTATCGAATTGACGAGTGTATCAAGCTCGTCTCCAAGGAACATCGAAATGATAGCAGGGGGAGCTTCGTGACCGCCGAGACGGCAATCGTTGCCCGCAGTCGCCGCGGAGATGCGGAGAAGGTCCTGATAATCGTCTACCGCCTTGATGACAGCGGCAAGCATAAGAAGGAAGGGCTTATTATCCTTCGGGGTCTTGCCCGGCTTAAGAAGGTTTTTGCCCGTATCGGTGCCAAGCGACCAGTTATTGTGCTTACCCGAGCCGTTTATTCCCCTGAAGGGCTTCTCGGCAAGAAGGCAAGCCATACCGTATTTCGGAGCAAGCCTCTTCATGCACTCCATGGTAAGAAGGTTATGGTCGGTAGCGATATTGGTCGTCTCATAGACGGGAGCCAGCTCGTGCTGCGCGGGAGCAGACTCATTGTGCTTGGTCTTAGCGGAGATGCCGAGCTTCCAAAGTTCAACGTCAAGCTCGTGCATATACTCTCCTACCCTTGTGGGAAGAGTGCCGAAATAGTGATCGTCAAGCTCCTGACCCTTGACGGCAGGCGCGCCGAAAAGAGTTCTTCCGCAATAGAAGATATCGCGGCGAGCCTTGAAGTCTTCATCGCTTATAAGGAAGTATTCCTGCTCTGCTCCAACGGTGGTATTGACACGCCTTGCGTCCTTGTCTCCAAAAAGCCTTACTATTCTTAAGCCTTCCTTACCGATGGCGTCCATCGAGCGAAGAAGGGGTGTCTTAGTATCGAGAGCCTCGCCCGTGTACGAGCAGAAGGCGGTGGGTATATAAAGAGAGCCGTCCTTAACGAAGGCGAAGGAAGCCGGGTCCCACGCGGTATATCCGCGAGCCTCGAAGGTCGCGCGAAGTCCGCCCGAGGGGAAGCTCGATGCATCGGGCTCGCCCTTGATAAGAACCTTGCCCGAGAACTCCATGATCGCCTTGCCGTGAGGCGCGGGAGTCAAAAAAGCGTCGTGCTTCTCGGCGGTAACGCCTGTGAGAGGCTGGAACCAGTGCGTAAAATGGGTCGCGCCAAGCTCTATCGCCCAATTTTTCATAGCATCGGCAACGATATCCGCGATCGTGGGGTCGATCTCGGTGCCTGCTTCAATAGTATTCATCAAAGAAAGATAGACGTCATGCGGAAGCCTTTCCTTCATTACCTCTTCGCCGAAGACCAGCGAGCCGAATATCTCGGGGACGTTTACTTTATTCATCGTGTCTCACCTTTAAAAATTTTATATAGTTTAGTATACAATATCCCTCGGTGCTTGTCAAGTGTGAAGAGCGACTATTTTTTCAAAAATCGACTCTTCTTCTCACTTTTCTCTCGCTTTTCTTTTACTTTTCTCTCATCGCTATTGACTTTCGCTCTTTAACATTGTATAATTATTAAGATGTGTCAGTATTTGAAAATGAGAAACGGATAGAAAATGTATTATATAACCTTAGACCTTGAATGGAATCAGGCTTATGCCCAGAAGGCTCTTGCCGTACAGCGCCAGCTCTCGGCGAGATTGCGCGGCGAGGTGATCCAGATCGGCGCTGTCAAGCTTGATGAGGATATGCAGCCATGCGGCTCTTATCAGATAATCGTTAAACCTAAATATTTCAAGAAGCTCCACCGCCACGTCAGCGAGCTGACCGGCATCACCCAGGATCAGATGGATCTGGGCACTCCCCTTCCCGAAGCTGAGGTGAGCTTCCGCAAATGGTGCGGATCGGACTTCGTCTTCCTCACCTGGGGACCTGACGATATACCGATGCTCAAGGAAAATCTCCACGTGCATGGAATTGACGGAAAGTGGCTTATGCGCTCATACGATCTGCAGGTTATCTTCAACCGCCAGACGGCTGGACTCAATAAGCAGCGCTCGCTTGAATACGCTATGGAGTATTTCGAGATACCGCAGAGACTTCCTGCGCATGATGCTTTGAATGATGCTTATTTCACCGCTCTCGTTGCCGCGAAGCTTGACGTTCCCGAGGGCGTACGCCTTTACGACTCGGGCAAAAAGGAGCATCTTGTCGATACCGTTATCGGCGATGCAGATGCAGGAGACGACGGATACGTTACTATCGAGGAAATGCTCGAGGACGCGCCCGTGGCAGCTCCCGAATGCCCGCAATGTAAGACTAAGCTTGCTCCCGGCGGAAGACCCCTTCACACGAAGGGTCAGAGATATACCTTTGTTTACACCTGCGAGAAATGCGGAGATATGATAATGACTCTCAAGCTTCACCGCAACTTCAACGATACCTGGCGCGCGAAGCTTACTCTCGATAAGGCGACCGAGGATAAGCTCGAGAGCTATAAGAACGGTATTGAGAAAAGCAATATAAGAAAAAAGACCTCTCGAAGAAGAAGGAGTAAAAAGAAAATTACTCAAAATTAAAAAAAGAGATAACATTTCGGCGAAGAACCGATTTGTTATCTCTTTCTGCTTGTATAGGGGTTTGGGCTTAGCCCAATTAGTATTTTGCCGGTCAAATGCGATGCTCGCACTCAGCGGTGCTTTTCAAATTCTCCGCTAAGAACATCACACATTCCTGCCTCGCTCTTTTTATTCTCGGATCAGTTAAATCTTCATATTAAGTCCAAGCTCGGCAAGCTTTGCCGCGATAGCCTCGGTAAGAGGGCTAAGCTCCTGCTTGGTAAGCGTGCGCTCGGGAGAGACGAATGCAAATCTGAAGGTGACGGAGCAGCTTCCGTCCTCTGCCTCGTAAACGTCATGAACCCAGACGCTCGAGAGCAGCTCGCCCGCTGTTGCCTTGATAGCAGCCTTAAGCTCGTCAAACCTGATAGCCGAGATATCCGCATTGAAGGTGAGGTCGATCTCGATCTCGGGGAACTTTGAGGGAACGGCATAGCTCATCGGCAGCTTATCGGTCTTAGCGAAGGCTTCCGTATCGATCTCGAGGAAGGCAACCGCGCTCTTCTTATCGATAGAAGCAAGCACCGTGGGGTGAGGAACGGAAAGGAATCCTACGCACTCGCCGTCAAGAAGCACAGAGAAGCAGTTTGCAGGATGCTCGAAGCCGAATCTCACGTCTGCCTCGCGGAAGGTAGGCTCCTTGTGAAGAATATTCGCAGAAATCTCCTTGGCAAGGTCTGCAAGGGTATCGAAAAGCTCTTCCTCTGAGCGGGTCTTACTGAAGAGGACTGCGCCGAGCTTCTTTCTCTCGTTGCAGTATCCGTTCTCCTTCTTAAATCCGTCCACCGTGTGACCGATCTCGAAGATACCGAAGTTATCCGCATAAGCGCGGTTTTCCTTGACGAAGGAAAGAAGGGTGGGTATCATAGATATTCTGATAAACTGATGATCGGGAGTCTCGGCGTTGATGATCTTAACGCCTGCGGGAGTTTCAATTCCAAGCTCCTTATCCTTCTTAACGTCAGACCAGATATATGAATGCACCTCGTGAAGCTTATAGTTCTCAACAAGGATATCCTTCATTCTGTCCTCATAGCTCTTAAGAGTCTCAGTGCGAACGGGGCGAAGAGGGCTGACAGATGTGGATATATCAAAATTATCGTAGCCGTAAATTCTCGAGATCTCCTCGATTATATCTGCCTTGATCGTGACGTCCTTGGTTCTGCGCCAGCTGGGTACGGAAACCTCAAAGTTGCCACCCTCTGCCTTGACGCCGAAGCCGAGACCCGTAAGAGTTTTAACTATGGCTTCCTCGGGAATGTCTATACCCGTGTATCTGTCAACGTACGCCTTATCGAAGGAAAGATCGATCTCGGGATAGTGATAAACGAAGGAATCGGTGAAGGAAGAGATAACGCGAGCGCCACCGTCACACTCTGTGATGAGCTTAAGAACTCTCTCGGTAGCGAGGCGGCAAAGCTCGGGGTCGAGCATCTTCTCATAGCGCATCGAGGCATCGGTACGCAGACCAAGCTTGGTGGTTGTCTTTCTGACCGAAACACCGTTGAAGGTTGCAGACTCAAGAAGCAAGGAAGTGGTAGTATCCTCGATCTTGGACGCATCTCCGCCCATAACGCCCGCTATGGCAACAGGCTCGCTTTCCGAGGTGATCATAAGCATGGTCTCATCTATATTTCTCTCAACACCGTCAAGAGTTGTGAACTTAAAGGGCTTATCAAAGGTCTGAACCTCGATCTTATCGACCCTCGCATTGTCAAACGCGTGCATAGGCTGACCGAGCTCAAGCATAACGTAATTGGTAAGGTCGGCTAAGAAATTGATAGCTCTCGAGCCGCAGTAATAGAGGCGTATCCTCATATTTACAGGGCTTACCTTACGGGTAACGTTCTCTACCTTGATAGCGGAATAGCGGTAGCAAAGAGAGGGATCCTTAATGCTGACCTCAACGGCGGGAAGCGAGGAATACGGAGTGACGTCATGAGTCGTGGGCGCTTTAAGCTCTCTGCCCGTTATGGTAGCAAACTCTCTCGCTATTCCGTAGTGACCCCAGAGGTCGGGGCGGTTGGTAAGAGATTTATTATCAACCTCAAAAATAATATCGTCTATCTCGTAAAGCTCCTTGATATCGGTTCCGAGAGGAGCATCCTCAAAGATCTCCATAAGTCCCGAATGATCGTCGCTTATACCAAGCTCTGCCTCGGAGCAGCACATACCGTACGAATCGTATCCCGCAACCTTTGCGACTGCTATCTTCATGCCCGAAACCGAGCCGCCGACGGTGGCAAGAGCGACCTTCATACCAAGTCTTACGTTGGGAGCGCCGCAGACAACGTCGATAAGACCCGCGCCCGTGTCAACCTTAAGAAGGTGAAGCTTCTTTGAGTTAGGGTGATCTTCGATCGAAGCTATTTTCGCAACGATGACGCCCGATACGTCCTCACCCTTTACTATAATATCCTCGACCTCTGCGGTCGAAAGTGTAAAGTTCTTGATAAGAGCCTTCTTGTCAAGCCCCGAAAGGTCAACGAAATCTCCTATCCAATTCATTGATAAAAACATCAGATCTTCTCCCTTCTATCAGTTTGACTTGAACTGCGAGAGCGCCTTAAGGTCGCCGCTGTTAAAGTCGCGGATATCCTTGATACCGTACTTCATCATTGCAAGACGGGTAAGTCCGAGACCGAAGGCAAAGCCGGTGTACTTCTCGGTGTCTATTCCGCCTTCGCGAAGAACGTTGGGGTGGATCATACCGCAGGGGCAAAGCTCAAGCCAGCCTGAGTTCTTGCAAGAGGGGCAGCCCTCGCCGCCGCAGATAAGGCAGTTGATGTCAAGCTCGAAGCCGGGCTCGACGAAGGGGAAAAATCCCGGGCGGAGTCTGACCTTGATATCTCTTTTAAATACCTCGGAGAGCATAGTCTTCATAAAGTAGATAAGGTTGGAGATCGAGATATTCTCATCGATCATCATTCCTTCCATTTGGAAGAAGGTATTCTCGTGGCATGCATCGGTAGACTCATTGCGGAAGCATCTTCCGGGGAAGATCGCGCGAAGAGGCGCGCCGTATTTCTTCATTATTGCGTTCTGAGCAGCTGAAGTCTGGGTCTTGAGAAGCTGACCGTTCTCAAGATAATATGTATCCTGCATATCGCGCGCAGGGTGATGCTTAGGGATATTAAGCGCCTCGAAGCACTCATAATCGTCTACCACCTCGGCGTAGTCCTCAATGGTAAAGCCCATGGTCTTGAATATCTCCTCAACGTCACGCGTAGCAAGAGTGATCGGGTGGTAGGAGCCAAGCTCTCTCTTTTTATTAAGAGAGGGATTATACTTCTTTGCGCTTCTGATGCTCGCCTCTATTGCCGCGCGGCGAAGAGCCTCACCGGCTTCGAGAAGCTTTGACTCGACCTCGCACTTGAATCCGTTGATCATCTGACCTGCCGCCTTTTTATCGGCAACGTCACGCAGCGACTGCATAAGAGCGGCAATATGCCCCTTCTTTCCAAGGTAGGCTATTCTTAAAGCCTCAAGCTCGCTTTCGCACGATGCCGCGCCGAGAGCCTCGGCGAAGGATGCGCTGAGCGCTTCTATTCTTTCCTTCATTTTTGAATTCCTTTCAAAAACCTATAAAAATTTTCAATATAACTATTATATATCTAAATAAATATTTTGTCAACTCTTATTGAGAAACTCAATAACTTTTTTCGGCAATATTTTTTCAAGAGGCTCGCCCCTTGCTATGATCTCCCTCGCTCTCGTTGAGCTGATAAGAGCCATTTCGGGATCGCATTTGACAAGCTCGGTCTCGTATCCGCCGTGATAAAGGTTCCATTCGGCTTGCTTTATCTCATATTCAAGATCGGCATCGTTGCGGTATCCCTTCATTATTTTTTCTATACCGTGGTCGCGCATATAATCGATGACGTAACCGTCCGAATAACTGACGAGAACGTTGTCGATATCATCCGTGGCAAGCATGAGCATCTTCACGCGCTCCATAGTAGAAAAAACGTATTTCTTCTCGGGGTTAACAAAGGCAACGACGTATACCTCCTCGTATTCCCTTGCCGCTTTTTTGATGATCTCAACGTGACCGAGGGTGACGGGGTCGTAGCTTCCGGGGAGTATGACAGCTCCCTTTTTCTTTTTTACTTCCATTTCCTTTACTTCCATTTCCTTTACTTCCATTTCCTTACGCCTCCGGCTTTCGGTAGATGAAAATATTGAGGCTTGTCTTCTTGCCGTAGCTCTTAGACTTCGTTACCTCGAGCTCGGGGAATGCCCCGGGGTCGATATTCTCTTCTCCGCTCTCAACAACGATCAAGGCTCCGTTTGCAAGCACGCCCGCGCGAATGAGCTTCGAGAGCATCTCGGAGCATTTATTATCGGCGTACGGCGGATCTATAAAGACGAGGTCAAACAGAGACTTTCCCGACGCCTTGCGCACGTAGTTTGCCGCATCGCTGACAAGCGTCTTCGAGACCTTACCAAAGCCCGTGTGATCAATATTGGCTTTGACTATATCGATAGCCTCTCTCGAGCTATCTATAAATGTGCAATGCTCCGCTCCTCTTGAAAGCGCCTCAAGCCCGAGCTGACCCGATCCCGCAAAGAGGTCAAGCACTCTTCTGCCCTCAATATCAAACTGTATAGATGAAAACATCGCCTCTTTTATTCTCTCAGAGGTAGGTCTCGTTGCATCAGTCGGCAGGGTCTTCAAGGTCTTGCCCTTCGCCGTTCCCGTTATTATCTTCATTTTAATCTCCTGATCTCAAGTATCGTTTCCTATTTTTCTGAAATACGCGCTTATATTCTCCGCGTCACTTTTGCTTATGCCGTCTATTTTTGATAGCTCCTCTGCCGATGCTATCTTTATATCGGAAAGTCTCATTGCCGAAAGCAGAAGCTTTGCCTTCTTTTTGCCTATGCCCTTGATTTTTTCAAGCAAAGAAGAGGTGAGGGTCTTAAGCTTATTGCTCTGAGAATTCAGATATGCAAATCTATGCGCTTCTTCCTGTATATTGTAAATAAATGTATACACATTCATCTCTAACGCGATAGAAATTTCTTTTTCGCCGTCCGTCATCGCTCTCGTTTTATGAAAATCATCCTTCATCATTCCGAAGACGGGAATATCGTGACCGAGGCTCTCAAGTATGGGCTTTACCGTATTCACGTGCCCCTCGCCGCCGTCAAGCAGAATGAGGTCGGGGCGCTCGCCTAAGGAAGGGCTTGAGTCTCCTATATGGAGAAGTCTTCTTGTCAGCGCCTCTCTCATCGAGGCGTAATCATCTCTGCCGTCCGTTGTATTTATCTTAAAGCTCCGATAATCGCTTTTCTTCATTTTTCCGCCGTCCGAGACTACCATTGAGGCAACTATCGCCTCGTCTCCGACGTTGGATATATCGTAAGCCTCTATCCTCTTCGGCGGATACGGAAGACCGAGCAGCTCCGAGAGCCTTATAAGACTCTTGTTCTCCCTCTCGTCCTTTTCTTTCGTGACACGGGCAAGCTCCCTCGCGTTCTCATACGCCATATCGCAAAGCGCTTTTCCGTTGCCCCTTTCGGCATGCCTTATCTCAACTCGCCTTCCCGAGACGAGAGTCAGATATTCCGATAAAAGGGAGATGTCTTCATCATCCGCCTGAAATCCGAGCAGTATCTCCTTCGGGACGGTGACGCCGCTATCGTAATAACCGAGGATAAGATTTAAAAGATCCGAATACGACGTGACCTCGCCGCCCGAAAGAATGAACTCCGCCTTGCCGACGAGAGATCCTTCTCTGACCGAAAGTGTTGCAAGAATACCTATGCTTCCGTCCGTATAGACCGAGAAAACGTCTCTCATTATCTTAAGATCGTCCACTACCTTCTGCTTTTCCGATAGGCGCTTCAAGGCGTTTATCCTGTCTCTCACCGTTGCAGCCTTTTCAAAATTAAGCTCCTCGGATGCGGCGAGCATATCCTCGGTAAGAGAAGCAAGCGTTTCTCTTATATTACCGTCCAGCACGAAGGACGCGCACCTGACAAGCTCGCGATAGTCCTCGGCTGAAACGCCGCCCGCGCAGGGCGCTATGCATCTGCCCATATCGCGGTATATGCAGGGTCTTTCCTTGCCGATATCCCTTGGGAAGCTTCTTTTGCAGGTGGGCAAGGAGAATATTTTCTTTACCGTTTCAAGAGCGGTATAAGCCGAGCTTGCCGACTGGTAAGGTCCGAAATATTTACCCTTATCCTTACCCCTCTCTCTTGTGACTATAAGGCGCGGATACTCTTCCGCCGTGATCTTGATATATGGATAGGATTTGGCATCCTTAAGCTTTATGTTGTATTTCGGAGAGTGCTTTTTTATAAGCACGTTTTCAAGCGTGAGTGCTTCGATCTCAGTCTTGCAGACGATGAAATCAAAGTCCCTGACAAGGCTTACCATTCTCGCGGTCTTGAGAGAGGAATGGACTCCCGTGAAATAACTTGAGACGCGGTTTTTCAGCTTTTTGGATTTTCCGACGTAAATTATATTGCCCGAAGCATCCTTCATTATATAAACTCCGGGGGTCTCAGGCAAGGAATTTGCCTTGGCTCTCAGAATCTCTATGACCGTCATACCGCTCTCCTTTCCTTCTTCAAGAATCAATTAAAAACGGCAGCCCACGCGGCTGCCGCTTTTAATACGTAGAAATTAATTGTTATCTACAAAACCGCCACCGATAAGAGCCGAAAGACCATTGACAGCCTCAGCCTCGTCAGCGCCATCTGCAATAATGGTAATGGTCGTACCCTTGGTGATGCCGAGAGAGAGAATACCGAGAAGACTCTTGGCGTTAACGCGGCAATCATCCTTCTCTACCCAGATAGAGCTCTTGAACGAGCTTGCCTTCTGCACGAAAAGAGAAGCGGGACCTGCGTGAAGTCCTACACCGTTTTCCATTGTGATATTGCGAGTAACCATTTTTAGCACTCCTTTGGAAACTATTATTAAATAGAGTATAGCAAATATAAATAAAAAAATCAATACATTTTGCAAAAAAACTTAATTTTTTTGAACAAATTTCATAAAAATCACGTATTTTGCCGCTCCGCTCAGCAGAAGTCGGCAAAGGACGGCTCGGAAAGCGGCGCTGCCCCGCTATTTTCCAGAATACGGCAAACACGCCCTTCCATATAAGACTCACCCGAATAATATTTTATGAGCTGATTATCCGAGACGTGCTTGCCGCCTATAATAAGCCAGCCAGCCTCGGTCTTCATCGCATCGGCGCGAATTACAGCCTGATCCGCTTCGAGCAAAATAAGGTCTGCTTTCAGCTTTCCGTCTATCATTGCGCCCTCGCCCGAGGCAAAATCCCCCTTAGCCTTCGCCACCTCTATAAAAAGCAGTATCTCGTGCCTCTCATCGGTATCTCTCCCTCTGCCTATCTGAATACCGACGGTAAAAAGCAAAAGAATGACGGCTGATAAAACGAAAATATCAAACGCCGACCCGCTCTTCGCTCTCATTATCCCTCTCCTTAAAATAAAACCATAATCTTTCAGTCCGCAAGGCTGCCGATCTCGGATATCTGTCAGCCCTCACGTCAAGCTCGAAATATATTTTTTCGCCGTCTTTTATCTCCTTAACAAACGTCGTCTCTCCTATCCTTCTTTTCGTAACGGTATCGTAGACGGTGTCTCCGACACGGAGCTTGCCCGAATGCGCATACGACATCCTTTCGGTAACGAGCGATATATCGCCGCCGCCCTGCGGGCTTCCGTATAAGGCAGCTTTCATAAATAACGCTATGGCAACTGCCGCCGCGCAAAGGGCGAGAAGGAAAAGAAAATCAATAAACGCAGAGGATAGACCGTACCCTTTTTTTCTCATCTCAGGCTCTCCTTTTGAAAAAACGGATGCAGAAGAAAAGTCCTGCATCCGTGAAGAATTATTTACTTTTATTATGCTTTTCCCCTTTTTTAGATATGCATCAATTTGATATGGTAATATCTGACGAAGCAGAATAAGGAGAATTGCTGCCGTGCTCCGAGGAGAAGTTTTCATCGTACTCCTGCCTTGCTATTCTCAGCGATGCGCTTCCGAGTCCGAAGGCGAACCAGAAGAGCAAAAGCATGGGAGAGGAATACCAGACGTAATCTGTCATTCCAAAGATAAGAAGGGTGAATACCGAGGTTGCCGCCGCGGTGCATATCGATCCGACAGAGGAATTGGCAACGTAGAAGGTATAGCTTGCTCTGTGCCTCATTCTGACTATGAGTATAGCTAAAAAGAGAATGAGAGCTACAATGCCAAACTCGCATCCGATCTCAAGGAAGAGATTGTGGCTATGCGGTGCGCTGACACTATCCTCGGCAAATTTCGAAAACTCCGAAGAAAATGCGTCCTCTCCGACTCCCGCGCCGATAAATAGATTGTTTTTGATCATCTCGATGGACGAGCGCCATATCGAGAGCCTTGACGAGGTAGAGGTATCGGCAAGCGAAAAGATAGATAAAAATCTCTCTCCCACCGTCTCGGGCAATATAACGAGCAGAATGGGAATGGCAAAAAGCGGGATAAGAAGGATCTTCGGCGTTTTTATGCTAACGGTTATCAATATCGAGATAAGTCCGATGATCAGAGCAAGCCACGCGCCGCGCGTCCAAGTAAGAACGAGAGCCGCGGTATTGATAAGCGCGGCAATTACGTAGAGCGGGCGAAACGCCTTAAGGCTCTTTGAAAGCGTAAGCGATACGGAAAAGAGTACGGCGACCAGAAGGTAGACGGCGTAAATATTGGGGTTGCCGAAGGTTCCCGTTGCCCTTGCGGTTATCTTATCTCCGAAGGCGGGGTCAAGCCACTCGGGGTGCTGCGGCGAAACGAAGTAGTTCACTATCGCATAGATAGCGGTAGGCACGGACGATATAATGACCGTATTGACCGAATTATCCGCAAGCCTGCGGTTTACTATAATATTGCTCGCAAGGAAGTAGATAAGGCAAACCGAAATGAATACGAGCGACGACTCAAACGATTTAAGTCCCTTATTGAATATTCCGCTCACCAGCACAAAAAGCATGAAAAGCAGCAGAATAACGTCATACTGCTCGAAGTGGTAAAGCCTCTTTCCGACGGCTACCTTACCTATAAAGCTGACCGCCGTCACCAGAACGAGGGCGACGAGGATGAGAGAGGAATGCGGTACTATCGGAAGAACGGGAAGAAATAATAGCGTGACTATAAACGAAAACTCGGGCGAGGAGAATGCTATCGTCAGAAAAAGAAGTGCTATGACCGAGAGCAGAACGCCCTTTACCGTGAAGAAAAATCCAAGCGAGGCAAGAAGCGCGCCTATCAGTATCGGCACGGCGAGGGAGAGGCTCTTTCTATCGGTCTCTGTCTTTCTTATCCTCTTTATGCAAAGATAATCAAAGATAAGGAAATTTGTTACGCTCCATTTCTGGAAGATGTCAACAAACGGCACGTCTGTAAAAAGAAGCGGCACGGAAATCGCCGCGAATATCGCTCCCACAACAAGCGCAAACGAGGGGCTTGACGGCAGATTTCTGAAGTAGTAATCGGCGAAGTGCAAAAGAAGGGTAAGTATACCGAATGATAAAAACAGCATGCCGTACGCTCTCGTGCTTGCAAAAACTATCCGCTCTTTAAGCGCGGAGAAGAAGAGCGCGGCGCGATTGTTCATCATCTTTCCGGAAAGAGACGAGCCTATTCCCGAAATAAGACGGTCTGTGAATTTATCGGCAGATCTGTAAACGCGCCCGTTTTTAAAGCGTTTTTCGCTCTTCTCATATCCCTTGAGATAATCAATGAATTTAGAGCTCATTTCTCTTCCTTTCTCTTTCTCTTCCTGTCTATCTTTTCGAGAGACTCCTTGATATCGGGGCGCAGAAGCAAAAGCTCGGGGCGCCTTTTCTCGGTGATATCGACAGCCTGCCTGAGTCTCCACTCGGCAATTTTTTTATGGTCGCCCGAAAGAAGCACCTCGGGGACGGTAAGGCCTCTGAAATCTCTCGGCTTCGTATAGTGCGGATATTCGAGAATACCCGAGGCGATCGACTCGTCCTCATGGCACTCCTTATCGGCAAGAACGCCTTCCTTGAGCCTCGATACGGCGTCAATAACTATGCAGGCGGGTATTTCTCCGCCCGTTACCACGTAGTCTCCGATAGATATCTCATCGTCCACAAGCTCGTCTATGACTCTTTGATCTATACCCTCGTAGTGACCGCAGATAAAGACAAGCTCGTCATATTCCGAAAGCTCCTTTGCTATCCCGTGGTTAAAGATCCTTCCCTTAGGAGACATATATATAGTCTTTACCCTGCTTCCCTCGGCGAAGCTCTCCTTAACGCGGTCAAAGCAATCGAAGACAGGCTGGCAGGTCATGACCATGCCCTTACCGCCGCCGAATGGGGTATCATCCGTCTTTCTGTGCTTATCCTGAGAAAAATCTCTTATATTGTATGTTGAGAGCGCGATATATCCGTCCTTCTGCGCTCTGCCTATAATACTTTCGCCAAGCACGTTTTCTATAAGGCTCGGAAAAAGCGTCATAACGTGAAATTTCATAATCAATCAAAAAATCCGGGTATAGGTGTGACATAGACTCCTCTTTCCGGCGAGATCTCCTTGACGAATTCCTTTATATCGGGCAAAAGCACGTCTGCCCCGCCCTCGCGCTCAATAACGAGAAGCCTTGAAGCCACCGAGTCGGTAACGTCCTTTATTTTGCCGAGCGTGGCACCCGTGTCAAGATCTATGACGGGTAGCCCTATCATATCAGCGAGAAACACTGCGCCCTCGGGCTTCGGTATATCGCTTCTGTGAAGATAAAGAACCGTGCCCTTCATTCCCTGGACTGTCTCTCTATCCGAAAATCCCTCTATACTCATAAGGACAAGCTCGCCCGAAACGGATGCCGACTCTACTCTTGCCTCCCTGTAGCTGCCGTCCTTTTCGGCGAGGAAGATATGCTTTTGCATTGCAAGTATTTTGGGTGAGTCGCACCAGCTTTCGACCTTCATAAGTCCTCTGACGCCGTGAGCCGCGACGATCCTTCCGCATTCAAGATATTCTTTCATACAAGTTATTTTATCATATGTGCGCGCGATTTGTCAATCTTTTTCGCATTTCTTAAGTCGCCTTCCCCGAGAAAGGGAACAATACAGACCCTTATAGCCTTCAAGCATCGCTCCGAGAGAGAATTTTTCCGAATATATCCGCTCCGCTCCGAGAGAAAGCCTTCGCAAAAGAGCCTCATCGGAGAGGATACGGAAAAGAGCCGCCGAGAGGGATTCGGCGTTATCGCAGCTGAAGATCAGCCCGTTTTCTCCGTCCTCGACCATTTCTGTATTACCGCCAAAGTCGGAGACGACCGCAGGTATGCCCATTCCCATACACTCCGACGTGGCGAGGCAGGAGGTTTCGGTGCCGCGCGAGGCGTTGACGTATACCGAAAAAAGGCTCTCGTATCTCCACGGCTCGTCCACGTACCCGATAAAGATCGCCCTTTTGCCTAAGCCGAGCCTTGCCGCAAGGCTTTCATATCTTTCTCTTTGGCTGCCATCACCCACGAAGAGATAAAAAACGTCGGGCAACAGATCCTGAAGCTTAGCGGCGGCGCGTAGAATGACGTCCTGCCCCTTGACGGTCTCCAGCCTTGCGACCGAGCCGACGATCCTTGCCCCTATCGGTATTCCGAGGCTTTTCCTTAAGTCCTCGGCTTCTTTTTCGGAAAGCTTCTCCATTTTCGCGGAGCCGTTTTTAATGGTTACTATCCTTTCCTTCGGTACTCCCTCGGCTATGAGATTATCGGTTGCAAAATCTGCCGTGGATAGGGTCAGATCGGTTGAAAGATCGTATAAAAGGCGTGAAAATAACCCCCTCTTTCGAATGAGAGAGGAGGGCTTTGCGCAATGTCTTGTTGAAATAGCGGGGCGTACGCCCGCCATGACCGCGCCGAGCCTTGCCGAAAGCGATGCGTGAGTATGCACCGCATCGGGGCGCGTCATTTTAAAGTATCTGTAAAGGAGCATGGTATCCCTCGGGTCAAAGCTCTTATCCCTCTTTATATCAAGCTCGGTTATTTTCACACGCCCCGAGGGTAATCTCGGAATAAGCTCTGAGCCGCGAGGCAGGATTATCTCAAAATCGAAGCTATCCATAAGCCCCCTTGTGACGGATGCGAGCAAAATACCCGCTCCCCCGACGTTGCTATCGCTTATAACGTGCGTTATCTTCATAAATACCCCCGAAAGCATTTTTGTTCCGAGGGTTATTTTTTGCGTTTTTTCTTAAAATATTCGGAGAGCATCTCTCGGCACTCATCTCCGAGAATATCTCTTTCCACCAGAGGCTTATGATTTAAGGGAAGCTCCGAGAGATCAAAGAGCGAGCCGAGAGCGCCGAAGCGGATATCCCTCGCGCCATAGACCACCCTCTCTATTCTCGAATTGACTATCGCTCCCGCGCACATGGCGCAAGGCTCAAGGGTGACGTAAAGAGTCGCGCCGGGAAGCCGCCAGCCGCCAAGAGCTCCGCAAGCCTCGTTTATAGCGAGTATCTCGGCGTGGTGTGTGGCGCATTTTGAGCGCTCGCGCGTGTTGTGCGCTCTTGCAATTACCTTGCCGTCCTTAACGATGACTGCCCCTATCGGAACCTCGTCCTCGCCCTCGGCTACTCTTGCCTCTTCCATAGCGGAGCGCATAAATTCCATATCTGAATCTCTGTTAATCTCTTTGGAGTCCATGGCTTGTAAATATCCCTTTCAAGGCTTTGATGTAAATATTTCTTTTCATAATAACGTATATAAGCGATATAACTGACAATACCGCAATACCTATATATACGTAAATATCCGCGTTATAATATATGTTTATCAAGGATAAAAGATTATTGATAAAATGAATAACGATAGAGGGGATAACGCTCCTTGTGGCAAGAAATATTGATCCGAAGATCATACCCGCTATAAAGGCGTACGGTATTTTAAAAGGATCGAGGTGGGCTATCGCGAAGATAGCCGCGGAAAACAAGAGCGTAAAGCTCGCCGAATGCTCGCGCGACAATACGCCGATCGGAATAAGCCTGAAAAGAAGCTCCTCTCGGATCGCGGGCAAAAGGGCGTGAAGCATTACCGCTATGGCAAAAGGCTCGGTGAAGCTCGTATTATTCTCAAGCCCCATCGCCGTAAGGATAAGGCTCGTCAGAAAAGCAAATACCGTAACAAGACCTATACTTGGGAAAGCGAGTGGCAGGCAAAGCCTCGCGCCATCTTTATCGAGCTTAAGAGAAAAGGCGGCGATAACGTCTCCATCCCCTCTGCCCTTTACCGCAAGGTAAGCTATACCGATGAGGATCGGTATAGCGAAGGCGAGGTAATACAAGACGTCCGACGTCGCTCCCTTAATATAAGAGCTTATGATAAGAAGCGCCATAAAGGCTGCGTCAAGCCCGAGAATTATGAGTGACGATCGCTTCATTTCTCACCCTCCGCGCGTGAAAATAAAAGCTTTCCGCGGCGTATATCCGCCTCTTCCACGCGTATCTTTATTCTGTCTCCTATCCTTATATTGTCTTTATTGCTTCTTAAGGAAAGAGTCTTTTCATCGTAGAAATAATCCCTGCCGAGCATAGAAAGAGGTATCAGACCCTCGCAGGTGTTTTCAAGCGTGGCAAACGCGCCAAACGAGGTGACCGAGGAGACGCTCGCATCAAACACCTCGCCGATCTTATCGCTCATATATATGATCTTATATATATTCTCGATCTTTCTTTCCGCAGATACGGCGCGAAGCTCCCCGTCCGTTGCGGCGGCTGCCGCCCTTTTTGCGTAGGACTTATATTTCTCGGGTGCTTTGCCCGAAAGGAGCGCCCCGTGTATAATTCTGTGAGTCGCAAGATCCGAAAGTCGGCGTATCGGAGAGGTGAAATGACAGTATTTTTCAATGCTAAGACCAAAATGCGATCTCGGTATCTCCGAATAACAAGCCTTGGACATGGATCTTAAGCAGGCGTAAGAGACCGCCTCTGATATCCCTCTTTTCTCCGCCTCGGCTATCACCGCTGCAAGGTCGCGGCTCTCGCATTTATCCTTATTTATAAAAGAGGTGTCAAATCCGAGAGAGTGAAGGTAGTTTATAAATTCCGAGATCTTTTCGGGAGCGGGCGGCTCGTGGACTCTGAAAACGCACGGAATGCCCTTATCAAGCATAAAAGTGGCTACCGCCTCGTTTGCCGCGAGCATAAACTGCTCTATCATCATCTCGCTCTCGCCGCGCCTTCTTCGGACGATATCGATAGGCTTCCCTTCCTTATCAAGGATTATCTCCGCCTCATCCGAATCAAGCTCTACCGCGCCGCGCCTTTCGCTCTTTTCCTTGAGTATTCCGTAAAGCTCGCGCATTACCGCAAGCGAGTCAAGGCAATCCTTATATTTTTCAAGGAGCGCCGAGTCCTTTTCACCGCCAAAAATACGGTTTATCTCGCTGTATATGCCCTTAACTCTGCTTCTTATCACAGAAGGCTCGATACGGACGGAAAGGATCTCTCCTCGCTTTCCTATCTCCATTATGGCGGAAAGAGTATACTTATCCTCGCCCGGATTTAAGGAGCAGGCGCCGTTGGAAAGAGCCTCGGGGAGCATAGGTACTACCTTATCGGTGAAATATACGCTCGTTCCCCTTGACATAACAAGTCTGTCAAGCGCTGTTTTCTCCCTGACGTAGTGAGAGACGTCCGCAATATGGACTCCAAGCTCGAAGCCCGAAGCCGTACGCCTTACGGATATCGCATCGTCAAGATCCTTTGCGCTCTCTGAGTCGATAGTGAATATCACCTCGTCTCTTATCACTCTGCCCTCGCAGGATATAGGCTCGGCGGCGGCGATAGCTGCCGCATCAAGCTCCTCGGGGGTAAAATCGGTCGTGATGCCGCATTCGGCAAGGACCGCAAGATAGTTTGCTTCCTTGGTGTAGCTCTCTCCGAAGTTTGCGATAACCTCTCCCTCGAGGCTGTACGAATAGCATTCGCTTCTTTTAAGCTTGACCTGCACCTTGTCGCCCGGCATAGCTCCCGCGCCGTCGTTAAGATAGATCCTTCTGCCTATCCTTCCGTCATCTGAAATAATAAAAAACCTATGGACGCGGCGCTTATGAACTCTGACTATATCGCAGTCAACAGTGCCGATAACGGTGCTTCTGCCGTATTCCGTGACCTCTTCTATCCTGCCCTCGGTGCGCTCTCTTCCGTCCTCGGATAGGTATCTTTTAAAGCTTATACGCACGGTATCACCGTCTATGGCGTAGCCAATGCCCGACTCGGGAATAAAGATATCCCTATCCTCTCCCTCGCACCGAACGAAGCCGAAACCCGATGCGGTCTCGGAAAAGATGCCGACGGCGTATTCCCTTTTCGCCCTGCCGCACATCTCCGAGCGCGGGCGCATTTCGGTAAATTTGACCTTTGCGTGAGAGAAGCCGACGTTAGTTTCCTCAACCATTTTCAAAAGCTCTCGCTTCGCGCGGTCTCTTACCGTATTCCTTTTTGAAAACTTATTAAAATCTTTTCTCTTATTCTTCATAATATCCTTTAAAATGATAAAGATTAAGGCTAATCCAAGCGAAAACGCTACAGATTAGCCTTACTTTGCGGAGAGATCCGCCTATACTATTCCTTGCCGATCACTTAAAGATCGAGCTGAACTTGGTGAGATCACTCCAGGTATTCGATACGTTGGAATAATCAGACTGAAGAACGTAAACCGCAAGAACCGCAAGCGCGAAAACAAGAGCTGCAACAAGAGTGATCTTGAAAAGCTTTTTGCCTGTCTGAACAGACTTATCCTTACCGTAATACGTCTCCGAGCCACCCGAAATAGTGCCCGAAAGGCCCTCGTTGGACTTCTGGAACGTTACCGTTAATACGATGATCAGGGCGCATACAAGAAGTACGCCAAGAAGAATGTACTCTACTATCATTTTGAATTCCTTCCAAATTAATTATACTAAGTAATATTCAATATACCTCGGGGGGTACATAAGATACATGGTTTATTTTATCATACAATTTTCAAAAAAGCAATACCTTTTTCAAAAAAACTTGAATATTTTCTTTATTTTAAATATAAAGAATGAAGAGTCGTATTTTATGAGTGGCTGTGCCTATCCTTATAGATCGATATAATATTGAGTATTATCTCGGTCGCCTTATCCATTCCCTCGGCGGTGATATGCTCAAAGGGACCGTGAAATGCGTATCCGCCCGTGCCGAGATTGGGGCACACAAGTCCCATAAAGGAGAGCCTTGCGCCGTCTGTGCCGCCGCGTATGGGATAGACCTTCGGTATAAGCCCCGCCATTCTGACAGCTTCCATAGCATTCTCAACGAGATGCATCTCGGGAAGCACCTTTTCCTTCATATTGTAATAGCTGTCTTTTATCTCGAGCGATACAGTTCCTTCGCCGTATTTTTTGTTAATATAGTCTTTGATGCGAACTAATGTTTGCTTTTTAGCCTCAAAAAGCTCCTTGCTGTGATCTCGAACGATATAGGCAAGCTTCGCGCATTCAACCGAACCTTCCATATGAATTAGGTGGAAAAATCCCTCGTATCCCTCTGTATGCTCAGGGCGGTCAAGAGTAGGCAGCATGCGGTCTATCTCGATCGCAACGCTTGAGGCGTTTATCATTATATCCTTTGCGCTTCCGGGATGAACGTTGACTCCCTTTATCTCAAAGGAAGCGCTTGCCGCATTGAAGTTCTCGTATTCAAGCGAGCCCTCCTCGCCGCCGTCCACCGTATATGCGAAATCCGCGCCGAAGGCAGCAACGTCAAAGCCGTCCGCTCCCTCTCCTATCTCCTCATCGGGAGTGAAGGCGACAAGAATTTTTCCGTGAGGAAGCTTTCTTTCCTTTATTATTTCAAGGGCGGTCATGATCTCGGAAATACCTGCCTTATCGTCAGCGCCGAGAAGAGTTTCACCGTTCGTTGTGATAAGAGTCCTTCCCTTAAGTTCCAAAAGGTGAGGAAAAGTCGCAGGATCAAGCACCCTTCCGCTTTCTCCGAGAGAAAGAGGCTCTGCGTTGTAATTTTCTATTATTTGGGGGTCAACGCCCTTTCCCGAAAAATCGGGAGCGGTATCCATATGCGCGATAAAGCCTATGCGCGTTGCATTCTCATATCCCGGGGTAGCCTCGAGTGTGGCGTAAACGTAGCAGCAGTCGCTTATGCGGACGTCCTTGCAGCCAAGCTCGGAAAGCTCCTCGGAAAGAGCCTTGGCAAGCGCAAACTGCTCGGGAGTCGAGGGGTGGCTGCCGCTCACTTCCGAGCTTTGAGTCGGGAATTTAACGTATTTCAAAAGTCTTTCGTAAGCCTTCATATCTATATCTCCATTCGGTTTTTATATTTCCGTTTTATTTTATCACACCTAAAAGCAACTGTCAAGTAGCACGTTTTTTATAAAGGATGTGGGAGCAATTCCAAAAAAAAGCAAAAAAATCATAAAAACGTATTGACAAACCGAAAATTATTTGATACAATAACACTATCTTTTTTCTAAAAGCGTTTGAGCGAAAACCAGTATCTGCCAAAAATTCTTGCAGAGAGCCGCCGTTTGGTGCGAGGCGGTAGAAGTTAAGCAGTGAATTCATTTCGTTAGCTGAAGGCTTAAAGCGAAAGCGAGTAGGCCTCTCCGGGAGTGACCGTTATATCACCGAGGTGTGGCTGCACCTTTTAAGACTCTTACCGTGAGATAAGAGTGAAGCAGAGTGGTACCGCGATAATATTATCGCCCCTGCATCTTTCCCTTATGGGTGGATGTGGGCTTTTTTGTTTTTATCCCCCGTAAGACCCCGCGATAATTTCCGCGGCAGCCGCTGCGGCAGTTATATATATTTTTGGAGGACAAAAAAATGAAAAAAATCGTCTCACTCATTCTTACCGTTACACTTTTCCTCGGAGCGGCGCTCGCTCTTACCGCCTGCGATTCGGGCTCTTACAAGATACCCGTTGTCTGCGGAGAGTCGGGAATGAACGCTCTTTGCGGAATCGCGACCTACGGCGTTGATTATTACAGCCTTGGCGTTAAAGCGGGCGATATGACCGCAGATATTCTTCTTAACGGTTCAGATCCCGCGGCTATGAAGGTAGCTACCGATCCCAACCCCGCGCTCTCCGTCAATCCTGACATTGCCGAGGATATAGGATTTACTATTCCCGAGTCTGTATCTTCAAGAGCGACCGGCGCCCAAACCCAAAAGGTAGATAGAGTAAGCTCCGCTGTCGTTTCGAGCGGCGCTGACTATACCGTCGGAATTATCCAGCTCGTTCAGCACGTTGCGCTTGATAAGGCAAACGAGGGCTTCCAGGATCAGCTTTCCGTCCGTATGAATGCGGCAGGCAAAAAGGTTGAGATACTTGACAGAAACGCAAACGGCGAAGAGGCCAACAACGTTACTATTGCGGAAAACTTCGTTTCCCAGGAAGTTGACCTTATTTACACCATAGCTACCTCTTCCTCTCAGGCAGCCGCAACAGCAACGCAGGGCACCGATATCCCCGTTGTATTCAATGCGGTGACCGACCCTGTTGACGCAGGTCTCGTTGCTTCTCTCGATGCTCCCGGCAAGAACGTTACGGGCGTATCCGATATGAACCCCGTTGAAAAGCAGATAGATCTTATAGTTGAGCTTCTCGGCAAGGATGACGTTAAGATAGGATTTCTTTATACCTCGGCTGAAACCAACTCAGTTATGCAGGTCAGCCTTGCAAAGGCTCATTGCTCTAAGAATAACTATTCCTACGTTGAAAAAGGAATAGTTGATATGAACGATATTGAAAGCGCTATGGCAGCGCTCGCAAAGGAAAAGGTTGACGCGATATATATTCCCACGGATAACGTTCTCGCGAACGCTTCCGCGCTCGTCCACTCGATCAATATAGGTGAGTAATTTCTCATCATCTCTTCAAAGCAATTCTGAAAGGAAAGCCTTTTTTCTATGGATTTTATTTTTAAGGGTATGGCGCAGGGACTGATCTGGGCGCTGCTTGCGCTCGGAGTTTACCTCTCCTACCGTATTCTCGATTTCGCAGACCTCTCTTGCGAGGGAAGCATCACGCTTGGCGCTTCTATGGCGTCAATGCTTCTGACGAAGAACGTAAGCCCCATCATCGCTGTGCTGATGGCATTTCTCGTCGGATGCGTCGCAGGCGCCATAACAGGGCTTTTGCACACAAAGCTTAAAATTCCGCCGATCCTCTCAGGAATTCTGACTATGACGGCGCTCTTCTCGATAAACCTGCATATAATGGGCTCCGCGAATATACAGCTCAACAGCGTTCCCACACTTTATACTCAGCTTTCGGGAATGCTGCATCTCAGCAAAACCTATCTTTCTCTCATACTCGGAACGGTGGTATGCCTTGCGGTCATGGCTATGCTTTACTGGTTTTTCGGCACAGAGCTTGGAGCGAGCATCCGCGCGACGGGTATAAACGAGAATATGTGCCGCGCTCAGGGAATAGACACAGATCTGACAAAAATCATAGGCCTCGCAATATCAAACGGACTTATCGCTCTTTCGGGAGCATTCATCTGCCAGTACCAGGGATATTCAAATATTAATCTCGGAGTCGGCGCGATCGTTATCGGTCTTGCCTCGATAATCATAGGCGAGGCTATCTTCTCCAAGGTCAAAAATTTCTTCTTCACCCTCGGCGGCATAGTTATCGGCGCGGTCATATACAGAATAGTTGTCGCTGTCGTTCTTTATTTCAATATGCCCACAGAGGACGTAAAGATAATGACCGCATTCGTTGTAATAGCGGCGCTCTTTGTCTCAAAATATGCGAATAAGATCGGCAAAAAGCATCCTGCGGCAAAGCACGATAAAAAGGAAGAGCCCTCTATCCCCGAAGAAAAGGAGGTAAAGGATAATGCCTGAAAATAATACCCCTATGCTTTCCTTAAAGAACGTTGTCAAGACCTTCTACGCGGGCACCGTCAACGAAAAGACAGCCCTCAATAACCTATGTCTTGACCTCTACCCCGGCGACTTCGTTACGGTCATAGGCGGCAACGGAGCGGGTAAATCCACCATGCTTAATGCCACGGCGGGTGTATTCCCGATAGACGGCGGCGACGTTTTTATAGACGGAGTCAACGTGACTAAGCTCCCCGAGCATAAGAGAGCTAAGTATATAGGAAGAGTATTCCAGGATCCCATGATGGGAACTGCCGCAAATATGCAGATAGAAGAAAATCTTGCGATAGCCGCGCGCAGAGGAAAAAAGCGCACGCTCAGATGGAGCATAACTCAGCAGGAAAGAGCCGAATTCAAGAAAATGCTCTCGATACTCGGCCTCGGTCTTGAGGATAGAATGACAGCGAAGGTAGGTCTGCTCTCGGGCGGTCAGCGCCAGGCTCTGACGCTTCTTATGGCTACTCTCAACAGACCGAAGATACTCCTGCTTGACGAGCATACGGCAGCCCTTGACCCTAAGACTGCCGCAAAGGTTCTCGAAATAACCGAGAAGGTCGTCAGCGAAAATAAACTCACCACTCTTATGATCACGCATAATATGAAGGACGCTATCAAGCACGGAAACCGTCTGATCATGATGCACGAGGGCAGAGTCGTCGTTGACGTCTCGGGCGAGGAAAAGCAAAAGCTCACAGTCGAGGATCTGCTTATGCTCTTCAGCCGAGCGAGCGGAAGCGAATTCGCATCGGACAGAGCGATGCTCAGCGCAGAATAAAAACCATGAATTATATAATATGGCGGGGGGCTTGTCTCATAAATGGAGGCTTGTCTTCCGCCGTTTGATGAGTAAAAAGCCTCCACCCGCAAAAAGCTTTCGTTTGTACTCGGTATAGGCTCGCCCTTTAGGAGCGAGCAGAGGGGAGTTGCCCACAAAAAGGGGGGATCCTATTTAACCCTTCCCCAGCGGGTAGCGAAGCGGCACGAATTGCCTTCCCCAGCGGGGGAAGGGGGACCATCGAAGATGGTGGATGAGGTGTCAGGCTCCCCCCGGCAAAGGTGAGCACAGGGGCATTGCCCCCAATCTAAAGATTGCGCCGAAGGCGGTGAAGGATTGTCTTACCGAGTGCGGAGGAAGGCATCCCTCTCCGTCTTGCTTCGCAATCCACCTCTCCCGAAGGGCGAGGCTTGCCGAGCGTGACCGAGTCGCAACGAGACAGGTGGCACACGAAGTGTGACGGATGAGGTGTTAACTCTGATCGTAGCCAATACTTTGTCTGTAAACAAAGCCAACTACTCATCCACCGCAAGCGGTCCCCCTTCCCTCGCAAGGGAAGGCTTAAGGATGATGTCTCATGCTCCCCCCTGCAAAGGTGAGCACAGTTTAAGGTGGCACGGCTTGCCGTGGCGGAAGGATTGCCTACGAAAAAAAGCAAAGCATTTATGCGTTAAAACAATCAGAGCAAGAAAGAAATTATTTTCTGAAATCCTATAATAATTGTGGAATTCCACAAAAGGCGGTATGTAAATATGAAATTAAACGATGCTATCGTAAAGCGCGTTAATGAAATTTGCAAGGAGCGTTCAAGCAACGTATGCGACATTGCTTTAAAGGGCGGTATGTCACCTTCCGCGATATATGATATTATAAAAGGCAGGACAAAATGCTCAAAGGTCATAACCGTAAAGCGATTTTGCGAGGGCGCGGGAATTACTCTCTCGGAATTTTTTGCAAGAGATTATTTTAATTCTCCCGAGGAAGACTAAAGCCCGAGCCACCCCCGCGGAAGCGAATTCGCATCGGACAGAGCGATGCTCAACGCAGAATAAAAGATACGTAAGATATAAGATATAATTTCTCCCGACTATTGATTTTATTTCACAAATGTGATAAAATAGTCGGGATGAATTTTTATATAATAAAAGGAAAAGAAAAATGTATTACAGCTACAACATCAGCGACGAGACCGTAGAGCTTGCAAAAAAAGCGGAAGCGGATCTTAAGGAAGTATTCGCAAAGATCGAAGAAAACGCGATGATAGTATCAAGCAAGGTGCTTTCCGCGTTTCAGGAGCTTCGTGTAAGCACTGCGGATTTCATTGATATAACGGGATACGGATATTCAGACCCGGGAAGAGACAAGCTTGAGGCTCTTTACGCCAAGGTATTCGGAGCCGAGGATGCGCTCGTCCGCCCTCAGCTTATGTCGGGCACGCACGCCCTCTCCGTTACCCTTTTCGGACTTTTGAAGCCGGGCGATACCCTCGTCTACATATCGGGTGAGCCTTACGATACCTTAAGGAGCGTCATCGGTACTTCGGGCGAAAGCAGAAATTCGCTTATAAAATACGGTGTTAAATACGAGGAGATCGATCTTATAGGAGACGATTTTGATCTTGAAGCCATAACCGAGCGCATATCGAAGGGCGACGTCAAGGTGGCTGCGATCCAGAGAAGCCGCGGTTATTCTAGAAGAAAGAGCCTCACGATAGAAAAGATTGAAAAGGCTATCAAGGCAGTCAAGGCGGCTTGCCCCGAGACTGTCGTTATGGTCGATAACTGCTACGGTGAATTCACCGAGGACAGAGAGCCTACCGAGGTGGGAGCGGACGTTTTCGTCGGCTCAATGATGAAGAACCTCGGCGCAGGATTTGCAACGAGCGGCGCATACTGCGTTGGCACCAAGGAATGCATCGAGGATATTGCGGAGAGATTTTCCGCGCCCTGCGTTGGCAAGGAGCTTGGTGCGAACTTCAATCAGCTCGCCGCATATTTCAAGGGATTTTTCGTCTCCCCCTCTACCGTTGCCTCAACTCTTAAATCAATGGCGTTTGCCGCAAGAATGCTCGAGCTTTCGGGCTTTGAGGGAATCAGCCCGAGGTATGACGAGAAGAGGACGGACATAGTTCAGACCGCAGATTTCGGCTCGGCTGAGATGCTGATAAAATTCTGCACGGGTATTCAGAAGGGCTCGCCCATTGAGGCATTCGCTACTCCTTATCCCTCGGAGATGCCCGGCTACCCTCACCCCGAGATCTCCGCCGCGGGAACGTTTATCACAGGAGCTACCAACGAGCTTTCCTGCGACGGTCCTCTGATCGCCCCCTACACAGCCTATATGCAGGGCGCGCTTACCTATGAATACGGCAAGCTCGGAATAATGAGAGCTATCGACGAGATGTTTGACAGGAGCGAGGGCTGATATGGCTCGCTGTATAATCGTCGGCGCAGGTGAAGTCAGTTGCAATATCAACGTTAATGACGAAGACTTCGTTATAGCGGCAGACGGCGGATATACCCGTTTATGCAAACAAAACATTACGCCTAACCTACTTTTAGGCGATTTCGACTCATATGAAGGAAGCTTGCCTTGCGGCATTGAGACGCTCAAATACCCAATAGAAAAAGACGAGACGGATATGCATCTTGCCTATCTTGAAGGTAAAAAAAGAGGCTATACCGATTTCCTTATTTACGGCGCTCTCGGCGGC
Source organism: Clostridia bacterium (assembly GCA_017462605.1). Taxonomy (GTDB): domain Bacteria; phylum Bacillota; class Clostridia; order Oscillospirales; family CAG-272; genus UBA1740. The sequence goes on from JAFTQV010000063.1 coordinate 27,168, forward strand.
AGGCTTGACCACACTCTTGCGAATATTTCCCTGCTCTTTGCGATCAATTCGGCTGATGGCTGCCACGGCATAATTTCAGACGGCAATACCGAGATTTCGGTGATTACCGATGGCGGCGAAGCCATTTACGATGAGAGCGAGGCGGGCAGCATTTCCGTATTTGCTATCGGCGGCAACGCCGAGGGCGTGACCGTGTCCGGCTTAAAGTATGAGGCGAAGGACGTGACCCTTCGCGAAAGCTTTGCGCTCGGCGTTTCAAATTCCTTTATAGGTAAGAAAGCAGGGATCTCCGTCCGCCGAGGCTCGCTTCTCATAGTCAGGAGCGGAAAATCGTAATTTGCTATTGACAAACGCCCTACTCGGTGCTACAATGTGAATAGACCACAACAGAATATATCAGGGGTGCTTTTGGCTGAGATGCATTTTATGCAAACCCTTTAACCTGATACGGATAATGCCGTCGTAGGAAGATAAAGACGCGAATGGAGACATCCTTCGTAAGTTTGCCACACGGATATGATCTGTGTGGCAATTATATTTTCGGAGGAAAAAATGAAAAACAGAAAGAACTTCATCAAGGTCATGACCGAATCCGCAGTCATGATAGCCCTGGCATCCGTCCTCAGCATGCTTCCGCTTGTTGATATGCCTTACGGCGGCTCTGTCACTCTCGCGTCAATGCTTCCGATAGCTCTTATCGCATACCGCCACGGTATTTCCGCAGGCTTCGGAGCAGGCTTCGTTTTTGCTGCGGTACAGCAGCTTCTCGGACTCAAAAATCTATCCTACGTCACAGGCTGGCAATCGGTAGTCGCCGTTATACTGCTTGATTATATAGCGGCTTTCACCGTACTCGGACTTTGCGGAATATTTAAGGGAAGGCTCGGTCTTGAAAAGCTCTCTCCCGAAACGAGGCAGGGTCTCGAGCTTACCTTCGGTATGCTGACGGCGTGCGTTATCCGCTATATTTTTCACACCGTTGCGGGCGCAACCGTCTGGGCAGGTCTTTCGATACCAACGGAGGCGGCTCTTATCTACTCCCTCGGCTATAATGCTACCTATATGATACCCGAAACGGTGGTAAACGCGGTCGCCGCATTTTATATAGGAAGCGTTATCAACCTTCTGAAGGCTATTCCAACGAGATTTTCGCCGAGCACGAGAGTCTCGGGTGAGAGCGCGGTTGCCTTAAGCGGTATACTCATAAAGCTCGGCGCGATACTTTTTGCCGCTACCGCGGTCATAGATACCGTTATTCTCTTCCCTCACCTTCAGGATCCCAAGGACGGAAGCTTTACCTTCGCCCATTTATCTCAAATGGATCCCACCGCTATCATCATAGTAAGCGCTGTCGGAATTTTACTTTCGGTCGGAGCTATCATTGCCGCGGCGGTATTGAGATCCAAGGCTAAAAACAAGCAATGATTAAATTAAAGAAGCTCCTGTGCAAGCTTGGGAGCTTCTTTTTTGTTTATATTGCATATATATGATTTTTTGATTTGTTAAATAATTACAAAAATAGTTTTTTAACAACTTTTAACTTGAAATGATATTTGTATTTGTGGTATGATTATCTTGCGTTAAAATGCTTTAAAAATATTTAGAAGGAGAAAAAAATGAGTAAAAGTATTTTGAAGATCCTCGTTGTTTTACTCTGCCTTGTGCTTTGCTTCGGTATAGTAGCCTGCGATACGAGCGACTCTACCGACGATCCCGATGACGGCAAGACCGACTCTGACGGAAGCGGCAATGAAGACGGAAACGGCGACGAAAATGAAGACGGCATCAACTGGGACGATCTCGGTCTTGAAGGCCTTGCACTTATCTACAATAATAAGGCAAGATTCCAGGTCGTTTACACCACCGAGGCAGGCTCAGCGGGTATAAGACTTGCAAAGTCTCTCGTTACCAAGCTTCGCGATCTCGGCGTTGAGGTTGCGGATGCGGTTTCGGATAGAGACGCAGACGACGTTAAGAGCTGCGAGATCATTATCGGAACAAATGCGCGCCACAGAGGCGACGAGGTTGCGATAAGCGATAAGTACCTCGGACCCGATGGATATACCATGAAGGTCATCGGCAAGAGAGTTGTCATCGCGGGCGGAAGCGATACATCCACTCAGAAGGCATATGATGCATACCTTCGCCAGCAGATGAAGATAACCACAACCACCAAGTCGCTTGAGCAGCTCGCCGTTAAGGATGACTTCTCTTATGAGAAGCTCACCGAGTATTCAATTACCTCGGTTACCGTTGCGGGCAACGATCTTCGCGACTACGTGCTTATCCAGGACCTCACCAAGCTTCCCGAGGACGTCAAGCTTGAGAAGGTTACCGCTTTCCAGACAGATCTTTTCGCTGCGACCGGTATCTGGCTTGAGTACGGCAACGTTGCAAATATGGATTCCTACGAGCATAAGGTCATCATCCGCTACGTTGAGAATAAGGCGGATATGGATTACGCAGGCTTCCACGCATACGTCAACAGCGATAAGGACCTTATCATCGAGTGCGCTTATTGGAACGCATTTGATAAGGCTTACGAGCAGTTTGTCAAGAAGCGTATCTTAGACCTTTACGACGACGTAGTTCTTGCTAAGTCTCTTAGCGATAAGACCACCGTTTCCGAGGTCCGCTACTCCGACTTCGGCGCAGACGGAACGGATACTAAGGACGATTTTGATGCTATCACCGCGGCTCACGAGTACGCAAACCAGTGCGGTCAGAAGGTACTTGCGGACGAGGGCAGAAATATTACCTATTATATCCGCCCCGATATGGGTACCTCCGAGGCTGAAGAGGTTGCTACCAAGATCGAGTACGAGGGTATTCCGATCAAGACGAACGTTGACTTCAAGAACGCTACCTTTATCATTGATGATAAGGGCTCTAAGGCATACAACACGAGAGACAATTCTCTCTTCTACACCGCAAGAGATCACGAGGCTATCGTTCTCAACCAGACTCAGATCAGAGAGACCTTCGGCGAGGATATCGAGATCCACGTTGGAGATACCGAGATCCCCTGGCTCGCAGGCTACATCACCGAGACCAGCATGGTCTACGTTGAGAATATGCACCGCGACTTCGTTCGTTGGGGATCCAACCAGGGTAACGGAGATACCCGTAAGGAGCTTTACATAGTAAATCCTGACGGAAGTCTTGATCCGAACACTCTCCCCTGCTTTGACTTCCTTAAGAGCCAGAGAGTTTACAGCGCGTCTAAGGACGACCCAAACTACCAGCTCGGCAAGCACTATTACACCGACTACTACTGCCCCATCACCAAGATGGAGATATACAGAATAGACGATGCTCCCATCACTATTGAGAACGGTACGTTTATCAATAACTGCTGCGAGGCAGTCGCTGAGACCGATTTTGTCAACAAGTATCACGCTTACGCACGCGGATTTAAATTCATGCGCGCAAACGTTACCTTTGAGAACATCGTTCATAAGATAGAGAACGAGCCCAAGTGGAAGAAGTACGATCCTACCAACCCGGCTACCAATAAGTATAAGTACAATATCCATGATACCCAGAAGACCAAGGAGATAAGCACCGCAACGTACGGCGGAAGGCAGGATGAAAGCTATCCTTACTACGCATTCGTATACTGCGAGAAGAGCTATAAACTTCTTGTTAAGGACGTTCAGCTCACAGGTCACACAACTTACTACGAGGATAAGAAGGCTCAGGCTTCAACGGGCGGTAACATCCCTAACCCTGTTGCAATGGGTTCGTACGACATGGTTGTTGAGAGAAGCATCAATCCTCAGTTTATCAACGTTAAGCAGGTCAACAGCTCCACTCCCACTACCGGACTCGGAGATCAGAGATACTGGGGTATCATGTCCAGTAACTGGTCGAGAAACATGGTATTCGAGGGCTGCGAGATCAACCGTTTCGACGCGCACAGAAGTATGTGGGGCGCTACTATTAAGAACACTACCATAGGACATACCATCAACCTTGTCGGCGGCGGCGATCTCTATCTTGAGAACGTTACCAAGCTTGCGGGCGGCGCAGGATTTATCCAGGTGCGTGAGGACTACGGCGGAACCTACAGCGGTAATATCACTCTCGTCAACTGCGAGCATAAGGCTTATGCGGACTACAATACCATGAGAGGCGGCTCTCTTAACACAGAGAGCTTCAGAGGCACCGTTCAGCTTATAAGCGTTGGTTACTCCCGCGACCAGTACGGCTACTTTGACTGGGATTTCGGATATGATTCCTATATGCCCCCCGTTGTAACCGTTGTTGGAAGCTTCAAGAGCAACGCCGCTAACGTTTACGTTTTTAACGACCTTCTTGACAGAGGCTTCTATCTTGAGACCGCGGATCATCCTGAGTATGCTCAGCATCCTCTCCGTATTACTAAGAAGATCATATTCCAGGATATGGCTCCTATCCCCACCTGCAATCCCGCTTACACCGTTACAGACCAGGAAGCTGCAGGAAAGAACGGAAGCTACAACAACGAGCTTCTTAAGATTCCCGTTGAGGTCAAGACCACCAAGTCGGGCGGCGAGGACTGATCTGATCTATACTACCGATCGGATAAGCTCCGAAGCTGAAATTTAAAAATTTCAAAGAGATTTTCGCAAGGCTGCTCTTCGGGGCAGCCTTGTTTTTGTATAGCCGAAGAGAGCCTTACCGAAAATTGATTGGCAAGGACACCTCTTCCTTAAGCCTTCCCTTGCGAGGGAAGGCAAACAATGAATTGCGCGGGCGCATGAATTGAGTGATCGGCACTCATGAATTGGCTTCGCCATGAATTGCGCCTGCGGGCGCATGTAATAGGACGCGAAATTCAATTCATGGAGGAGGCAGAATGCCGACGAGAATTCATGAAGCCTCAGGCTTCAATTCATGCAGCATACCTGCAATTCATTGCGAGCAGAGCGCCCCTCGCCCGACACCTTCAGGTGTCATCCTCGAGCAAGGTGTTTTTTCTCGGGATTCTTCGCTTTCCACGCCGACGCCTTTAGGCGTCATCCTCGAACGATGCCGATATCCC
>JAFTQV010000064.1 GCA_017462605.1 Clostridia bacterium
CCCCCCGGTAGGGAATGCAAGGCTGCGCCTTGATGATATGCAATTCCTACGGAATCGATGATATACACGCCGAGCGTGATGATATGCAATTCCTACGGAATTGATGATATACACCGCGTTTAACGCGGTGATGATATACCAAGTCTTCGACTTGGATATGCCCCCCGCGCGTCATCCTGAGCGGAGCGAAGCGGAGTCGAACTGCGAAGCAGCAACGAGCATGAGCGTAGTTGAGATCTCGCGGGAATATATAAATCTACTTCGCCCAAGATACTTCACTCGCCCCTATGGGCAAACTTAGTTGGGACACTATCCTGTCCCGGTATTTCACACGAATGCGTGAAAATGCTAACCAAAACTTACATTTATGCAAAAAAATACCAAAAAACGAGAATTTTTTTAAATAAAACTATTGCAAAATAATTATAATTATGTTACAATGACTTATATAATAATATAAACGGGTAAATGGAGATTAAAATGAAAAGACAGTATATCAAGGAGCTGTACCTCGATACGGAAAGCTTCAGCGGCAAGAGTGTCACTCTTGGCGGTTGGGTAAGAAACCTTCGCGATTCGAAGGCTTTTGGCTTTATCGACCTTAATGACGGCTCGTATTTCAAGAGCGTTCAGGTAGTTTTTGAAAGAGATAAAATAGATAATTACGATGAGATCGCATCGCAGAACGTTGGCGCGGCTCTCGTTGTCACGGGAACTGTGCTTCTCACCCCCGGCGCGAAGCAGCCCTTTGAGATCAAGGCGGAGAAAATAGAGGTCGAGGGCGCATCAACTCCCGATTATCCCCTTCAGCCGAAAAGGCATACTGTCGAATTCCTTCGTGAGCAGGCATACCTTCGCCCGAGGACAAATCTTTTCTCGGCAGTATTCAGAGTCAGAAGCGAGGTTGCGTACGCTATCCACTCCTTCTTCCACGAGAGAGGCTTCGTTTACGTTCATACCCCGATAATCACCTGCTCGGATGCAGAGGGCGCAGGCGAGATGTTCAGAGTGACAACGCTTGATATGGATACCCCCCCGAGAAAGGAAAACGGAGAGATAGATTACTCTCAGGATTTCTTCGGCAAGAGCGCAAACCTCACCGTTTCGGGTCAGCTTGAGGGCGAGACCTATGCTCAGGCATTCGGAAATATATACACCTTCGGTCCTACCTTCAGAGCAGAGAATTCAAATACCGCGCGCCATGCCGCGGAGTTCTGGATGATCGAGCCTGAGATCGCATTCGCCGATCTTGGAGACGATATGCAGCTCGCATGGGATATGATCAAGTATATTATAGGTCACGTTATGGATAACTGCTCGGCGGAGCTTGCTTTCTTCAATAGCTTCGTTGATAAGGGTCTTCTTGAAAGGCTCACCGCATTAAGAAACGCAGACTATGCAAAGGTAACCTATACCGAGGCTATCGAGGCTCTTGAGAAGGTAAAGGATAAGTTCAAGTATCCCGTATACTGGGGCGTTGACCTTCAGACCGAGCATGAAAGATACCTTACCGAGGTCATTTATAAGAAGCCTATTTTCCTTATAGACTACCCGAAGGACATCAAGGCTTTCTATATGAGACTCAACGACGACGGAAAGACGGTTGCTGCAATGGACCTTCTCGTTCCCGGTGTCGGCGAGATAATCGGCGGAAGCCAGCGTGAGGAAAGACTTGATATTCTCGAAGCGAGAATGGAAGAGCTTGGTCTTAAGAAGGAAGACTATTGGTGGTATCTCAATCTTCGTAAATTCGGCGGCACTAAGCACGCAGGCTTTGGCCTCGGCTTTGAGCGCATCATAATGTATATCACAGGCGTATCCAATATCAGAGACGTTCTCCCCTATCCGAGAACAGTCGGCAACGCGGAATATTGATTTCGCTTTGCATACTAAAGTTTGAATATTAAAATAAAAAATAAATTAAAAAGAGAGGTAACCCGGCATGAACAACAATATGGAATTCGAGCAGTTTGACGTGATCAAGGGCAGAATCAATGCCAACAAGACCGTTATTAAGGAAGAGCTTGGTAAGTACAGCCAGTACGTCAAGACCCTTAAGGATGCTGCAAGGAAGAAGACCGACGCTGAGAAGAAGCTTGCAAAGAAGGAGAATGACAAGACCAAGGCTGCAGTAGAAGAAGCAACCAAGGCTTATGACGATTCGTATGCTTGGACCGTTGAGTCCAATAATAAGCTTCTTGAGCTTATCGCTACCGTTGATAAGGATTGGAAGAAGCTCGTTTATCAGTATCAGCAGACTGATATCAAGAAGGCTCCCAAGGAGCAGAGCGAGTTCGATAAGTATATGGGCGGCCTTGTCGCTGATAAGGATAAGGTAGACGCTTCTCTTAAGGAAGCAGGAATTGAGCTTGAGGCTCCCGCAGCAGAGGATGATCCTATGACTCCCGTAGCAGCTGAGCCCGAGGCAGAGCCCGTTGCAGATCCCGAGCCCGTAGTTGAGCCCGTTGCAGATCCCGAGCCTGTTGCAGATCCTGAGCCCGTTGCTGAGCCTGCGCCCGCTCCTGTCGAAGAGCCCAAGCAGGATATGGTTATCAGAGAAGCTCGCCCCGCAAGCAGCCTCGCTCCCGTAAGCATTGACATTTCCGACCACGTTGAGAAGGTTGTCGGACTTGCTATGGATAAGCTTTCAGGCGCTCTTGAGAAGAGAATTGACGATTACTTCGCAAGCTACATTCCCAACGTTCCCGATGGACTTGGCGCAGTAGCAGGCGTTGGCGGAATCAATGCAGAGACCGCAGCACTTCAGGATAAGATCGCAGAGGACGAGAAGGCTCTTCTCGAAAAGCTCGTTGCAGTTGTTGAGACTCTTAAGAAGCTCAACACCGAGATGGCAAACATTACCGCTACATACGCAGAATTCGATGCAAAGACCAAGGAGATCATCGATACTCAGAAGATCACCAACGATATGCAGCGCCACACTCTTCGCGAGCAGCAGGGCGTTCAGATCAACCAGAGAGTTGTCAACCAGGATCAGCTCAAGATCACCGAGGATCAGCTCGCTATCATCGACCTTGGCAAGAAGTCCGCAGAGGAGCAGAAGCGCATAGCATCCGCTCAGGAAGCTCTTTCCGATACTCAGAAGGCAGTTGTTGATACTCAGGCATCCATCGAGGGCGCTATGAAGGCTGTTATCGCAGATCAGAAGAAGATCATCGCATCTCAGCAGTCTATCATCAACGAGAATGCAAAGCAGGTTGATGCTCACAAGGCACTCAGAGAGGCTCAGGTTGGCGTAGCAGACGCTCAGAAGGAAGTTCTCAATGCTCAGAGGCAGGTAGCTAAGGATCAGAGAAGCACCGCAGACCGCCAGAAGGAGACCGCAGACCTTCAGAAGGCTCTTACCGATGAGGTTAAGGACATTCTTAAGGCTCAGAAGTCAACTAAGGTTGGCGGCAAGAAGCCCGCAGCTAATTCCTGATTTTTAGAATAGAATACTAAAAACCAATAAGAAAGAGATAACATTTCGGATACTAACGATCTGTTATCTCTTTTTGTTTATAAAATTCAAAGCCTAAAAAGCATTTTCCATTTCCTTTGAGACCCTATCGCGGAAAAGCTTGATCACCCTTTTGAAATCGGCATCGGTCACATTCGTTTCCTCACCCGTCAGCACTCGGTCCTTATCATATGGCAGAAGGAGCGAAGCTCCGTGGCGCGAGACCTCGTCAAGAAGAGCGCGGTTTTTAGCGCTTCTTTCGGAAATATAAGCAGGCGTGTGATTTAAAATTGAGAATATCGCTCCGTGAAGCCTCTCGCAAATACTGAAGGCACAAGCCGAAAGAAGCTCGCCGACTCTCGTATAGCTTTTTGGGAAATAGCAGGAAATACCCGCATCGGAAAAATCAGCCGCCAGCTGCCTGTCCTTCTCGGGGAAAAGTATAATGACTATCGGAGAAAGCCCCCTCGCGCGCCCGATCTTCAAAAGCTCGTCCTTGGTAAGAGCCGCCTTGCCCGAAGGAATATAAGCAAAAAGCTTTTTGCATTCACCCTTTTCGGACTCGGTCAAAAGAAAGCAAAGATCGGGCATGAGAGTCGCGTTGCTTTGCCCCAAAAGCCTTGCTATCTTAAGATCGTACTCGGTTCGGCAGCCGCAAAAGCTTGAGCATCTTATTCCGCGCGTGAGCAGAAATTTTCCTAAAGCTCCCTTGACCTCGCCAAATCCCGAGGATATCATATAGACAGACTTGCCCTTCATTTTCGCAAGCTCCATTATCTCGTTATAATATAATAAGGAAAGCTGACCCGTCTCGTTCTGAAGAAGGTTGCCGCCGCACATCACGAAAATGTCCGATCCATTTATAGCCTCGTTGATATCCGAAAAAGAGCCTCTGTTGTAAAGCTTGATCCCACGCCCAATATACGTGTCGGGCTTCTCGGTGAGGACGGTTATATCCGTGATACCCCTTCGCATAAGAGCTTCGGTTGCGGCGTATAGCGTTATCTCGTCTCCGAGATTTGAGAAGCCGAAGTATCCCATAAGGCAGACTCTCGGAGATCTTTTTAGTATATGATAGGCGTCGAGAGCATCCTTCGCCATAGACTCGGCAGAGTATTCAAGGGTAAGACGGCTTTTATAAAAAAGTGCAAGCTCACTTCGCCTTTTCGGGGAGTCGATCAGCTCCGAGATCGCTTTCGTCAAGCCTTCCTTCGTCGTCTCGGGAAGACCGCGAGCGCAGAAATTCGAGTAAGCGAGAGCCGAGAAATTCTCGCCGTCTATAATTCCGCCGAAGCCCTCATCACCCGCGATGACGGTGGCAAGCCCCGAAGCCATAGCCTCAAGAGCGGCTCGCGATGCTCCAACGAATATCGAGCCGTACTTAAGAATAGAGGGAATATCCGACCGCTTACCCGTCAGTATGACCCCTTCGCAGCCAAGAGCGGAATTTGCCTCGCCTGCGGCGCGCTTCAAGCGGTCCATATCGTTGCCGTCTCCGATTATCAGTATTTTGTACTCGGGGTACCTCGCCAAAAGCTCGGGCGCAGCCTCGGCTAATTTTATCGCCGCAAGAGACCTGCCTCGGTCAATTCGCGAGGTGTGAATGATAAGCTTTTTGGTGGTAGGCGCGCCCGAAAAGGCGGAAAGATCAAGTCCGTTTTTCGTTAGCCTTATTTTCTTTTCATTTACCCTGTATGCCTTTATCAGATGAGCCTTGATATCCTCGCTGACGGCAAGCGTCAGATCTCCGAAAAAGCATCTCCTTCCGTAAGGAAATGGCGGGAAATCAAGATGCGCCGTGACGAGAATGGGCGGCCACGCGCCGCTGCCTCTTATCGATTTTGCAAGGTTTGCGGTAAAGCGCGTGTGCGCATGCACGATATGGCATAGCTTCATCTCGCGCTTGACTGCTCTGTAAGAGGATATAATAGAAGCAGGGTCGCGCCTGCCCAGCGGAGCGGTAACGCACCTTATCCCGAGCGGCAAAAGATCCTTGATATAAACGCCGCCCCCCGAGATAAGGGTTATCTCTACTCCCATTTTGCGAAGCTCTCTTATTAGTGTGACGATATGCGTCTCCGCGCCGCCAATATCCATTTTATCGGTAAGCATTAAAATTTTCATAAACTACCCCCGGGAAAATATGTAAAGGAAGGGGAGTCGGACAAAAAAAGCTCCCGCCCGGATCAAATTACTTGACAAGAGCTGGGAGTTTTTGTATAATTAAATTGCCTTAGATAACAACGGTATCGTCACCCGTGTCGCCGCCTTCGGCTTCAACGAGCGCGTACTGAGCATGATAAGCGTCGATAACAGTCTTTTCAAGCTCCGCTCTGAAATCTGAATTTATGGGATGAACTATATCCCTGTAAGTACCGTCGGGATTCTTTCTCGAGGGCATTACGATGAAGTATCTTTCCTTGGCGTAGATTACCTTTACGTCATGAACTGCAAGGCAGTTATCAAACGTTACGGAGACGACCGCCTTCATGGGTCCCTCATCGAAAAACTTTCTGATCTTTATGTCAGTGATCTGCATAGCCTTTTTCCTTTCCTTATTGTGTCAACGTTATACGCTGAACCTATTTTCACCGTATGAATATATTATACAATGAGAATATGAAAAATATACTAATACAGGAAAATTTTTTTATTAACAAATTGTATAGTTTTTTTATCCCAATTATGAACTTTTTATGAATTTCGGAGAACGATTGCTTGATACCTCAAAATTCGGGCGCAAGAAGAGACGAAATAAAAAGATTTTTGGAAGATAAAGGAAATAAATTCTATTTTATGGGAATAGGTGGCATATCTATGTCAACACTTGCCGAAATATGTATCGATAAAGGGCTTAATGTCTATGGCAGCGATATTGCCAAAACCGAGGTCACAAAACGGCTTGAGGGGCTTGGAGCTAAGATCTTTTATGATCAGCGTTCACAAAATGTTCACACTGTTTTGCCCGATATAGCCGTGTATTCTCTTGCCATAGGCGAGGACTCGGAGGAGCTTTCGGAGCTTCGCCTGCTCGGTATTCCAACCTATTCGAGAGCCGAGCTTCTCGGAGCGATCCTCTCGGAATACGAAAGGGTCATATCTGTCAGCGGCAGCCACGGAAAAAGCACCGCCGTCTCTATGGCTTACGCGGTATTTTCGGCGTTCGGCATCGAGCCGACGGTTATGTCCGGAGCTGAGATCGCGCCGCATTCGGGATATATCCGCGGCGGAAAAAAGCTTGCCATAGCCGAGGGGTGCGAATACGGCAGCTCGTTTCTTGAGCTTCACCCAACCGTGCAGATCCTTTTAAATCTCGACCTTGACCACGTCGATTATTACCCCTCGATAGAGGATATAAAGTCAGCCTTCAGAGAAGCGGCAGACCTCGCGGAGGACTTCGCCGTTCTTTCTCTTGACTCGGAGAACCTTCTTGATATCATTCCGAGGCTATCGGGAAGGGCAGTCACCTTTTCGAAAAACGATGGCGCGGACTATCGCTATGAGATAATAAGCTCGGATGGCCGCGGCTCGGAATTTCTATTTTATAAAAAAGGCGGCGAGCCTATCAGCTTTTCGCTTTCTGTTATCGGAGAGCATAACGTGGCAAATGCGGCAGCAATACTCACGGCGGCTTCGGCTCTTGGATATGATATCTCGCTTGCAAAATCCGCGCTTCGGGGCTTCAATGGGGTCAGCCGAAGGCTCGAGCGGATAGGAAGGCTCGGCAAGTGCGAGATATTTTACGATTACGCCCACCACCCGAAGGAGATAGGTGCAACGAGAGATGCGCTTCTCGGCGCGGGATTTAAAAGCATAGGCGTCATTTTTTCGCCGCATACCTATTCAAGGACGAAAGCCTTTTTTGATGATTTTGCGCGGGAGCTTTCTCGCTTTGACTTCGCCTTGCTTACCGAGATATACGCGGCAAGAGAGACTGATAACCTCGGAGTATCATCTGCGATCTTAAGCTCTGCGGTATCGGACCTCGGCGCATTCTCCGAGGCGGCATCACCCGAGCGCGCGTTTAATATAGTAAAAGAAAGATCGCCCGACTGCCTCGTTCTTATGGGGGCAGGCGATCTTAAGGAATATAAAGCATATTTTGAAAAATAAAACGGAGGATATATGGAAAAATTACTTATCAGCGCGTGTATACTTGGCGCTTCGTCGAGATATGACGGGAAAAGCAAAAAATGCCTGACGGAAAGAGACCTTGGAAGGCTTATTGATAATTACGAGCTTGTGCCCTTCTGCCCCGAGATCTACGGCGGTCTTCCCACCCCGAGAACTCCCTCGGAGAGAGTCGGAGATGCAGTTCTTATGAAGGACGGAAAAGACGTCACCGAGAACTATAAAAAAGGCGCTATGGAAGCGAAAAGACTTTGCGAATTGCTTGGAATCAAAAAGGCGCTTCTCAAGGAGAGAAGCCCTGCCTGCGGTAAAGACAGGATCTATGACGGAAGCTTCACAGGCGTGCTAACGCCTCGCCACGGAGTCGCGGCAGAGCTTCTTATCGAAAGCGGCATTTCGGTATACGGCGATAGCGAGATAGAAATGCTTTTTGACGATGAGTAAAAAGAGGAAAAAAACAAAGCGAATTATCATAAAAAACAAAGCGAATTTTCATAATTCTATTGACAAAGGTATTCTCGTCTGCTAATATAAAGAAAAAACGAAAAAGGTGGTGAGACTCGTTGGACGGCAGTAGTAGTTATAAACGAAGCTACATTGAAGAAAATAATAAAAATACGCCGATACGCGGTCTTGCCATTTTTGCATTCTTTTGATCTGTTTTTTGCAAAATAATAAGACCTCTTTTTGGCGTTGCTTTGCAGCGCCATTTTTTGTTTCGGCAACGAAAAACGCAGAGTCGCCTTTGTGCGACGGAATGGAGGTCGAAATGACAGATTGGAAAGAGATCAGAGAAGAGGATGCTCCCATCTCGCCCGAGCTTAAGCTCCCCGAGGTAAGCGAGCTTCTTGAATTGATAGACGGAAAAAGGATATCCGAATTCCGCCTTGCCGCCTTGGATATAATGGCTCCGGATATGGCGGCTATAATAGAGGAAGCGCCCGAGGAAAGAAGGGTACTCCTTTATAGACTTTTGCCCAAGGGTAAGGCGGCAGAGGTCTTTATCGAAATGAGTGTTGAAACTCAGCAGCAGCTTATATCGTCATTTACCGACCGCGAGCTTTCGGAAACTCTCGGCGAGCTTTATATGGACGATACCGTTGATATCATCGAGGAGATGCCCGCGCTTGTCGTCAAGCGAATTATAAAGAACTCCTCGCCGGAGAACAGAAGCACGATAAATAAGCTTCTCCGCTACCCGGGGGACAGCGCAGGCTCGATCATGACGACAGAGTACGTAAGGCTCTCCCCGGATATGACGGTCGAAGAAGCACTCCGCGTCATCAAAAGAGTCGCGATAGATAAGGAGACTATATATACCTGCTACGTCACCGATAGGGAGAGAAGGCTTCTCGGTCTTGTTACCGCGCGTGCGCTTATGCTCTCGGATAGAGAAACCCTTCTTTCGGATATAATGCAGGACTCCGTGATCTTCGCGACCACGACCGAGCATCGGGAGGACGTTGCTAATAAGTTCAATAAATACGGTTTTATCGCGCTGCCCGTTGTTGATAACGAGTTAAGGCTCGTCGGAATAGTCACGGTAGACGACGCGATGGACGTCATGCGAGAGGAGACGGAGGAGGACTTCCAGAAGATGGCGGCAATGATACCGACCGAAACGGAGTATCTGAGAACCCCCTCGTATAAGCTCTTTCTTTCGCGTATCCCGTGGCTTCTTCTCCTTATGATATCCGCGACTTTTTCAAGCGCGATACTCAGCTTCTTCGAGGCGTCCCTGATACCTGCTCTCGTCCTCTTCGTGCCTATGCTTATGGATACGGGAGGAAATTCGGGAAGCCAGGCATCGGTCACCGCAATACGCGGACTCTCAACGGGAGAGATCGCGCTCAAAGATGTATTTAAAGTGCTGAAAAAGGAAATAATTGTTGGCGTTTTATGCGGTTTATCCCTTGGCGCCGTTGCATTTGGCAAGGTGCTTTTAGTCGATAGACTTATAATGAATAACCCTGCGGTAACACTTACGGTCGCCGCCGCGGTATCCGTCTCCTTAGCATTCACAATAATCACGGCGAAGATAATCGGATCGACCCTTCCTTTGCTTGCGAAAAGGCTTGGGCTTGACCCTGCCGTCATGGCGTCTCCCTTTATCACGACTATCGTTGACGCCATAGGACTCATACTTTATTTTGTCATCAGCGCAAACGTATTCGGGCTCGTCATATAATTAATTTCTTGACTTTTCATCTATGAAGTGATAAAATAAAGGTGTACGATAAATCGAACATCGAGGGGGTGAGAAAAAGCCGTGGCGAAAAGCGAAAATCAGAAGCAAAAGCTATTCAGAATACTTGAGATCATGATGCGTAAGACGGATGAGGATTCGGGACTTACGGTAAATGAGATAATCGCAGAGCTTCTGCAGTACGGCATCACTGCCGAGCGCAAGAGCATTTATTCGGATTTTGCCACGCTCGAGGAGCTTGGCTTCCCGATACTGCGCCTCTTCGGAAATCCCCCCGAATACACCCTCGCCGAGCGCATTTTTGAGATGCCAGAGCTTAAGCTTCTTGCCGATGCGATACAGTCCTCGAAGTTCATCACCGAGGAAAAGAGCTACGAGATAATAGAGAAGCTTAAGATCTTTGCGGGCAAAAGATCGGGTGAGCTTACCCGTCAGGTATTCGTCAAGGATAGGCTTAAGACGGAAAATGCCACCTCGCTTTATACGATAGACCGTATACATACGGCGATCAAGGAGAACGTCCGTATAGCCTTCGGATACGTGAGATACAACGTTGATAAAAAAAGAGAGCTTCGCCACGGAGGAAAGCTCTACGAGGTCTCGCCCAAGGCGCTCATCTGGAGCAACGATAACTATTATCTTATCGGCTTTGACGAAGAGGTTGGAATGCTTAAGAATTTCAGAGTCGATAAAATGTATAAGACAAAGATACTTCCGAAGGAAGCCTCGATCACGGCAGACTTCACTCGCCTTGACCCTTCCGCATACGGAAAGAAGGCTTTCTCAATGTTTGGCGGTGAGGAGATGCTCGTCACATTCGAGGCAAGGGAAGACCTTGCCGATGCGGTAATAGATAGATTCGGAAGGCATGCCGCCTTCATTAAAACGGAATTCGGATTCCGCTTTTCAGAGAGGGTCTTATTAAGCCCTCGGTTTTATGCATGGGTCATGGGATTTTCGGGCGGAATAAGGATCATTGAGCCGAAAAGCGTTCGCGACGAGATGTCGGAGATGCTAAAAAAACTACTAAAGGATTATAGCTGAAAATGAAAAGGTATCATACCGTTGCCTTCGATCTTGACGGCACACTCACCGATCCCAAGCGAGGATTGACACAGGGCTTCGCATACGGACTTAAAAAGGTTGGTGTCAAATTCGGATCGGTCGAGGAGCTGAAAAAATTTATAGGACCGCCCCTCAGGGAGTCGTTTAAGCGTGAATACGATCTTAGCGAAAAGGAAGCAGACGACGCGCTCTACCTTTTCCGTGAGTATTTCGGCGTATACGGCTGGTGGGATAACGAGCTTTATCCCGGGATACACGAGCTTCTTGCCTCGCTTCGTGAGCGCGGCTTTAAGATAGTTCTCGCTACCTCGAAGCCCGAGGTCTATTCAAGCAAGATACTTAAGCTCTTCGGGCTTCTGGAATATTTTGATTTTGCCGAGGGCGCGAGCTTTGACTCATCGAGAGAGAGAAAGCGTGACGTCCTTGACTATGCCTTATCCAAGGTCGGCGTTATCTCCGATGAGGATCGCCGCGGAGCGATCTTAGTGGGAGACACGGTATATGACGTCGAGGGGGCAAACGAGCTTGGCATCGATTCTCTCGCCGTCACCTACGGATACGGAACAAGAGAGGCACTTGCAAAGGAAGGCGCAACGTATATCGTTGACAGAGTAGAGGAAATCAAGAATATTATTTTAGGAGATTAAACCTTTAATTATATGTATCCAAAGCTGAAGCGGTAGAGAAATACTAAAGGAAGTGACACTATGAAATTGATAGAAAGTACGGTTAAAGCTATTTGCGATATCATCGCTATGGTAATTGTAACAGTCTTTCTTATGGTGATTGCAATCGGTTTAACGTTGTTTTGCACGGAAATAAAAACCTTGATAGATATGGAATTCGATTTTGAGGCGTATTATGAAATGATTACCTAATATAGCCTTGAGGATGCCGTAAAACTGCTGCAAATGAGACTGAAAAGCGACATACCGTTTAATGACGTGATTGACGCTTCATTTGAAAATATCGGAACTGTATTTCAGATTTTCACCGGATTCAAGGATGATAGCGTTATCACCAAGGAGCAAATGACGGAAAGCTTGATAATGGGTGTAATAAAGACTTGTATCGCAAATCTTTTTATATTCTTTTTCACAGAGATTAATTATTGGATTCGGTTCAGAAACCCTTTGCTCAACATTTTTTCAAATGGTATAAGATTACCGTTTTATGCTTTAGCCGGTTTTGCAATGGCAGGAGCGCTAATAAATATTATAGATATATTTATTCTTGGTGAACTGAAGTTTGCTTGCAGCGCATTGGTTGCAATTTTATGTTTTCTTTTGCATCTCAAGGGCATGAAGAAAAAGTTGAAAAATTTTATGATGTCTAAAATTTTCGGATTTATGATAAAAAATATAATATTCAGCGTAATAAACAGCATATTCGTTTGGATAATATGCACTGAGCTGGACGGGTTGTATGATGAATCAAAAACGATGGCTTTGGTTATAGCATGCTTTATCTTTGCGTTTATATTGCTGGCAGAGGATTGGATATTGTTCAGAAGCCCATTTAAAAAACGATAATAAAAAACGAGGTACTTGCTAAATTCAGCAGTACCTCATTTTGTTTATAGGATCTTATTCGGACTATCGGTAATTCCGGCAAGATAATCGAGAGAAACGTTATAAAATTTAGCAAGAGCTATGAAGTGATGCATAGGCATCTCTCGCTTTCCGCTTTCGTAAAGCTGATATTGCTGCCTTGTGATATTTAATACGGATGCGATATCCTCTTGCTTTTTATCCGAGTCTTCTCTTAAGTCCTTAAGCCGTCTGTAAAAAAACATAAAAAATCTCCATTAAAGTTTATGTAATAATTATAGCATTGCATTCAAAAAAATGCTTGACAAGCATTCATATAAATGCTATAATATTAAATGTGCATTCGTATAGATGCGAACGAAGGAGAATTTTATGAAGAAAAGACTTGAAAAATTATGGAGAGAATATTTAGCGGAAGATTGTTCTTCGGTTGAAACGGAAGAAGAGCGGTCGCTTCTACGAAAAACATCCGAACTACATAGAATCGCTACTGATCTTTTAACCAAGGAGCAATCGGAAGCAATTGAGAAATATGTTGATTCGTTATGCGATGTTCAATCATTCTTTCTAAAGAAAGCTTTTTTGAAGGGGTGCGAATTTACATCAACATTCCTTTGCGAGGCTTGCAATTTCGGAAAGCTATAAAAATATAATAGGGAAGTCTATGCCTGAAAGGCTTTACTCAAGTAACCTCATACGTCAGGCTTCGCCTGCCACCTGTCTCGTTGCGACTCGGTCACATTTCGGCTCTAAAGTCCACCGGACTTTATTCACTACCGGAATGCCGCTTCGCTACCCGGAGGGAAAGGGAAAATTAAAGCTTCAACTTTAGTTTTTTAACCTTCCCCAGTGGGTAGCGAAGAGGCGCGAATTGCCTTCCCCAGTGGGGGAAGGGGGACCATCGGAGATGGTGGATGAGGTGTCTTTGCAATCTTGCCCGGAACCTTCGCTTAGGGAAAGTGAAGTTTTCGCTTAAGCGAAAGTGAAGTTGCTACGCAGTGAAGTTTGGTCTTTCGACCAAGTGAAGTTAAGCTTGCCCTCGCTTCGCCGCGAGGCGAAACTTCACTCACGAAGTGAACTTCACTTACAAAGTAAACTTCACTTGCCCCTATGGGCAAACTTAGTTGGGGCAGTATTCTGCCCC
>JAFTQV010000065.1 GCA_017462605.1 Clostridia bacterium
CACCGATGTCACACCCTCGGTCACACCGATGTCACAGCGATGTCACAGAAAGATGTCAAGGGGTGACGGGCTTCGCCCTCTACCCCCGATCCTGCAGGCTTCGCCCGCGAGATCGCAGCCCTTGTCACGCTAATGTCAAGGGGTGACGGGCTTCGCCCTCTACCCCCGATCCTGCAGGCTTCGCCCGCGAGATCGCACCGATGTCACAGAATGTCACACCCAATGTCACACTAATGTCACACTAATGTCACACCCAATGTCACACTAATGTCACAACGAATGTCACAGCGATGTCACAGCGATGTCACAGAATGTCACAGATTTTGGCAAAAAAGAAACAAAAGAGAAAAAGAAGAAGCAAGAAAAAGAGAAAATAAAGAAAAAAAGAGATAAGATTATATTATATAAGAGGAGAGGGAGAGAAGAATAAAAGCTTCCGCTTTCGAAGTAAACTTCACTTGCCCCATAGGGCCAAGCTTAGTTGGGGCTTCGCCCACCCCCTCACCCCCGAAAGAGAAATAAGGTTTTTATTTTTTCAATAAAGGCGTATGCAGAGATCCGCCGAAATTCCGATACAGATATCCTGCTATAATTCCGATACGCCGATAATACACACGGCTAAAGCCGAATAAAAAAACTCCCTGCCCGCTCAAAAAGAGAAGGTGGGGAGCTTTTCTTTAAAAAATTCCGATAAGCTTCAAAAGGTACGTAAAGAGGAATATCGATAGCGCGGAGCATATCGTAGTGGTGATAACGAGCTGACCCGCAAGCGAGGAGTCCGAGCCCATTTCCTGGGTCATAGGGACGGTGGAGACGGCAAGCGGAGTTGCGAATACTCCGATAAATGCGGCGTAATGTGCCGCCTCAAATCTGCCGATAAGGAGCGCTATGCCAATGCAGACCGTGGGCGATATGAGCGTGCGAAGCAGAGTGCCTATGATTATCTCGCGCTTTGCGCCTGCCGTTGCCTTGAAGTTAAACTGCGCGCCGAGGGCGATCAGGGCAAGCGGAGTTGCCGAGCGGGAGAGATAGTCTATCGGTGTGGCAATAGCGGTTATATCGTAAAGCCGCCAGCTGATATCAAGAGCGCCGAAAAGAGCGCGGATACCGAGCGCCAAAAGCCCTGCGAAAATACCGATGATAAGCGGATTTTTAATAATGCCGAGCAGCACCTTCTTCACCGAGGGGCGTTTGCCCGAGGGATCAAATAGCGCGAGCGACACGACCGCAAAAATATTGAAAACGGGGATAGAGACCGCCGAGAGCAGAGAAGCCGCGCCCGATGCCCCTTCGCCAACGAGTGAGATAGCGAGCGGTATGCCGATCAGAGCATAGTTTGACCTGAAAGCCGATTGGATAAGCACCGCCCTGCGGCTTCGCTCCTTGGTCATAAGAGGGGATAATAGCAGCGATATGAAGAAAAGCACAGCCACCGCCGCCGCAACGTAGATGAGATACCCGAAGGAAACGTTGGAGATATCCTTCATCTTATAGATATTGTTGAAAAGCATCACGGGGAGCAGAACTCTGAAGACCAGCTTATTGAGCGACTTCGCAACGTCCTCGCTTATCACCCCGATGCGCTTGATGAAATATCCGACCGCAACCGTCAGCACGATCGGAAGCACCGCGTTTATTGAAAAAATAAGATCACTCATAGTCAGATTATCTTGCTTTGGAAAGCAACCGCCTTTCCGAGTATCTTTATGGAGTCAAGCTCGTCCTTGATGTAGACGAGGGGCGCGTAGCGCGGATTTTCGGGAGAAAGTATGAGTTTTTCCTCGTCGGGATAGAAATACACTCTCTTCAAAGTTGCCTCATCGTTGATTATGACAGCGGCGATCTCGCCGTTGTCTACCGAGCTTTGCTTCCTTATGAAAACTATATCGCCGTCAAGTATCCTCGCGCCTATCATAGAGTCGCCGTGAGCCCTGAGGCAGAAATCCGCGTCAAGAGTATCCGATGCTGAGGCGTAGCTCTCATGCTCCTCGTCTGCGTATATAGGCTCGCCGCAGGCAATATCGCCTAAGATAGGCAGCTTCTTCACCGTCACGGGAGTGATGCCCGAGGCATCGGGGAAGGAATAGCTCTCGCCCTCGCTCCAGCCCATAAGCGCCGAGGGAGTCGTGCCGAGAGCCTCGGCGATAGCCACGATCTTATCCGAGGGGATATTTGAGATGACCCCCGTCTCGTATCTGTGTATATTCTGCTTGCTCGTGCCAACTGCCTCGGCAAGCTCAAGAAGAGTCATTTTCCGAGCCTTTCTCAGCTTTCTGATGTTTTCTCCGATCATAGCCGTCTCCTTTTTTATAAATATTTTGAAAGTCACTTATATTGTAACACTAAGTCACTTGTTATGCAATACTTTTTCGAAAAAAATTCAAAAAATTTTGAAAAATCACTTGACAAGTGACTTTTGCTATGCTATAATAGTCACGTAATAAGTGACCGAGGCGCTTAAGTCACACAAAACGCGACTTAAAGAGGGGGAGCGCCGGGGTTTTGATAAATCAATATGAAAGGAAGTGATGCGGTGTATTTTTGCCTTGACAGTGTAAACGGCTTTCCGCCGAGGCTCTACCGTGATACGGAGGAGATAAAGAGGGATATCTCCTATATCTTAGCGAGAAGCAGAGAGGTGAAGGAAAGGCTGAACGTAAGGGAGCTTTTATCCGAGGCTATGACTATGGCAGACGAGGGCAAGGCAGGCGACGTGATAAGACTTTGCGAGGAGGTTATCGAGGCGGCAGCCGAGGCAGAGCGGGAGCTTAGCTCTCTCGATTCCGAATTACGTGAGCTGAAGGAGGAGCTTTCGGTGGTCTTAAGAGAGGAGACTTAAAAATGATATGAAAAGGGGGGATTATATGAGCGAGGAAAAGGCGCGCCTCAGCTGCGCGGCGCTTGTGGTCGAGGCGATCTGCCGAGATTTTGAGGGAAGAGAGAGGGCTTTGGAGCGAGGCTCGGTGAAAAGGCGCGTGCAAATGGAGTATCACTATCTCAATGCGAAGATCTTCGAGGGGGTAGCGGAGATCACGGGCACAGCGCCCGCAAGGGCGTTTATAAAGGAGATCGGCAGCGGAATAGGCTACTCTCACTCCGAGGTAAGCTGGATGGCAGAAAGCACTTATAAGCGCTATAAGAGGCGAGCGATAGAGAATATAGCGAGAAAGCTCCACTACCTTAATTAATTTTTTTCGCTTTACAGAAAGTGCGACAACATTCGCAAAGAGCGTTTGCTAAAATGGAATAGCCGAGCGCGGAATAACGCTCGGGGTAAAACGAAAAAAAGGACGAAAAAATATGGCAACGGCAACGCTTAGCAAGAAGGGTAATACTCTAACCGTGCGGCTTGAATGCGAGATAGACCACCACACGGCGAAGGATATAAGAGAAAGGATAGACCGCTCGCTTGACTCCGAAAGACCGGGGGAGCTGATACTTGACTTTTCGAAGGTGAGCTTTATGGATAGCTCGGGCATAGGACTTATTATAGGGCGCGTGGAGCGCGCGTCAAGCATCGGAGCTGCCGTCACGGTAACGGGAGCCTCGGGTATGATAAGAAAGCTTCTTTCCATGTCCGGAATAGAGAAGCTTAAGTCACTCAGAATAGTTTAAAGCGAGAGGATAAATAGGTAAAATGAAAAGAATAGTTAACGAAATGAAGCTCAGACTCCCTGCGCGAAGCCAGAACGAGAGTGTCTGCCGCTCGGCAATTTCAGCCTTTTGCTCGGAGCTTGATCCCACCGTTGAGGAGCTTGGAGATATAAGACTCGCCGTCAGCGAGGCGGTCACAAACGCCATAGTCCACGCCTACCGCGAGCTGCCTATGGGAGAGGTCGGCTACGTATACATATCCGCAAGACTGTACGATACGCGCGAGGTGTCCGTTGAGATATCGGATAACGGATGCGGCATCGAAAACGTGGACGAGGCGATGAAGCCCGCCTTCACAACAGGCTCTTCGGATAGATGCGGCATGGGCTTTCTCGTTATGGAAAACTTCACCGATCAGCTTACCGTCAGATCGAAGGTAGGCAGAGGTACGACCGTTCTTATGAGAAAATTCTTGAAGCCCTGAGCCCCGAGGGGAAAGAATGAATACACAGGCAAAGCAACCGAAGGAAAGAGCGTACGATAGAAACCCCGATCTGATAAGGCGATACAGAGAGGGAGACGAGGAGGCGGGCGAAAAAATAGTTCTATTGAATAAGCCCCTCGTATGCAGTATAGCTCAGCGATTTATCGGAAGGGGAACCGACCTTGAGGACCTCGTCGCTATCGGAAATATGGGTCTTGTCAAGGCTATTAATACCTTTGACTTCTCGCGTGAGTGCGCATTTTCAACCTACGCCGTTCCGCTGATCTTCGGAGAGATCCGCCGTTTTTTAAGGGATGACGGCATGATAAAGGTATCAAGAGAGGAGAAGCGCCTTTGCGCGATAGTCTCCGCCGAGAGGGAAAGGCGACAGGCTGCGGGCGAATCCACCTCGCTTTCGGATATAGCGGGAGCATTGAAGCTATCGCTCGCCGAGGCGGCATCGGCTCTTTTCGCAGGCGCGCCCGTCCGTTCGCTTGAGGAGAACGCGTATATGGACGATGACTCCGTCCCCTTGGGCAATACGATCTTCGATGAGGAAGAGGAGCAAAACGCCTTCGATAAGCTCTCCCTGACTCTTGCTATCGAAAAGCTCGGCGAGTGGCAAAGAAAGCTGATAATATTAAGGTATTTCAAGGACCTCTCGCAGACCGAGACCGCCCGTATCCTCGGCGTTACCCAGGTCAAGGTATCAAGAGAGGAAAAGAAGATACTCGGGATACTCAAAAGGGATCTCACCTAAATGTTAACAAATTGTGAAATAAATAGAAAACTATTGATTTTTACTATGCGTTAGTATAAAATATTAACTGTACGGATTAGCACTCGAAGAAGAAGAGTGCTAAATCAAAGGAGGAATCAAAAATGAAATTAAAGCCTTTATTTGATAAGGTAGTAATTAAAAAGTCCGAGATCGAGGAGACCACTAAGACGGGTATTATCCTCACAGGCTCGGCAAAGGAGAAGCCTGACGTATACGAGGTCGTTGCGGTAGGACCGGGCGGCTCGGTAGACGGCGAGGTCATAAACATGGTGCTTTCGGTCGGCGATAAGGTCATCGTCGGAAAGTACACAGGCACAGAGGTCAAGCTTGACGGCGTGGAGTACACGGTAGTTAAGCAGTCCGATATTCTTGCAGTAGTTGAGTAATAAAAGGAGAAAATTGATATGGCAAAGGAAATTCTTTACAGCACAGATGCCAGAAGCGCCCTTCTTCGCGGCGTGGACCGTCTTGCCGATACTGTTAAAATAACTCTTGGACCGAAGGGCAGGAACGTTGTTCTTTCTAAGCCCTACGGCGCGCCCCTTATCACTAATGACGGCGTAACGATCGCAAAGGAGATAGAGCTTCCCGATCCTGCTGAGAATATGGGCGCTCAGCTCGTTCGCGAGGTCGCAACCAAGACCAACGATGCGGCAGGAGACGGAACTACTACCGCAACTCTTCTCGCTCAGGCTCTTATCCACGAGGGAATGAAGAACGTTGCCGCAGGCGCAAACCCTATGGTATTAAGAAAGGGCGTATTCAAGGCTGTTGACGCGGCGGTAAAGGAGCTTGCAAAGCAGTCCAAGACCGTCAGCGGCAGCGAGGATATAGCAAGAGTCGGCGCAGTCTCCGCAGGCGATGAGGAGATCGGCAGACTTATAGCAGACGCTATGGATAAGGTGACGAGTGACGGAGTTATAACCGTTGAGGAGTCGCGCGGAGCGGAGACCTTCAGCGAGGTCGTTGAGGGTATGCAGTTCGACCGCGGCTACCTTTCGCCCTATATGGTTACCGATACCGATAAGATGGAAGCGGTGCTGGATGATTGCCTTATCCTTATCACCGATAAGAAGATCTCGAATATCCAGGATATCCTTCCCCTTCTCGAGCAGATCGTTCAGTCGGGCAAGAAGCTCCTTATCGTAGCAGAGGACGTTGAGGGCGAGGCTCTCACCACTCTCGTGCTTAATAAGATCAGAGGCACGTTCACGGTAGTTGCCGTTAAGGCGCCCGGCTTCGGAGACCGCCGCAAGGAGATGCTCCGCGATATCGCAACCCTCACGGGCGGCGAGGTCATCACTGATGAGCTTGGTCTTGAGCTTAAGGACGCAACCGTTGCCGAGCTTGGAAGAGCAAGGCAGGTAAAAGTCTCGAAGGAGGCTACCATTATCGTAGACGGCGCGGGAGACAAGGCTGCTATCGCAGATAGAGTTAATCAGATCAAGGCATCTCTCAAGGTCGCCACCAGCGAATTTGATAAGGAGAAGCTCAACGAGCGCTTGGCTAAGCTTGCGGGCGGCGTTGCGGTCATCAAGGTCGGCGCGGCTACCGAGGTCGAGATGAAGGAGAAGAAGCTCCGCATAGAGGACGCACTCAACGCTACCAAGGCGGCAGTTGAGGAAGGTATAGTTGCAGGCGGCGGCACCGCCCTTGTCAACGTTATATCCGCGGTAGACGAGGTCATCGAGACCCTCGAGGGAGACGAAAAGACGGGCGCAAAGATCGTTGCCAAGGCTCTTGAAGCTCCTATGCGCCAGATCGCAGACAACGCAGGCGTTGAAGGCTCTGTTATTATCGCTAAGATCCGCGAGAGCGGCAAGATCGGCTACGGCTACGATGCATATAAGGAGTGCTTCTGCGATATGGTCGAGGCAGGAATAGTTGACCCTGCCAAGGTAACCCGCTCCGCGCTTCAGAATGCGGCTTCTATCGCTTCCACCGTCCTTACCACCGAATCGGTAGTATATGATATAAAGGAAGAGAAGCCTGCCGTACCTGCAGGAGCAGGCATGGGCGAGGGAATGTATTAAGGCTCGCTATGCTCGCGATGAATTGCGCAAGCGCATGAATTGACACATTGTGTCATGAATTGAAAGCAAGCTTTCATGAATTGGCTTCGCCATGAATTGCGCCTGTTGGGCGCATAAGAATGATGAGCAATTTAATCTATGTATTACCCAATACACGTCTTTGGGGGTA
>JAFTQV010000066.1 GCA_017462605.1 Clostridia bacterium
AAACTTAGTTGGGGCAGTGTTCTGCCCCGGTGGATGAGCTGTTAACTCTGATTGTAGCCAATACTCTGTCTGTAAACAAAGCCAACTACTCATCCACCGCAAGCGGACCCCCTTCCCTCGCAAGGGAAGGCTTAAGGATGAGGTGTCAGGCTCCCCCCGGCAAAGGTGAGCAAATGGGCGTTGCCCTCAATCTAAAGATTGCGCGAAGCGACTGAGGGATTGTCTTGCCGAGCGCAAACGAAAGCATCCCCCGCGCGTGACCGAGCCGCAACGAAGCCTTCCCCAGTGGGGGAAGGGGGACCATCGAAGATGGTGGATGAGGTGTCTTTGCAATCTCACCCCAGATCCTTCGCTTCGCTCGAGGATGACACCTAAAGGTGTCGGGCGAGCCTTTGCCGAGTGCAAACGATAGCTTCCCCCGCGCGTCATCCTGAGCGAAGCGAAGCGGAGTCGAACTGCGAAGCAGCAACAAGCGTTAGCGCAGTTGGGATCTCGCGGGAGTATAGAGGTGGGTCTCGTCGAGTGCAAACGAAAGCCTTAAATACGTCTTTTCCAATCTCGGATAAAGACTTCCTCTCATTTTTTCTTATTTTTCTCATTTTTTCGCTTTCTCATTTTTTCGCCTATTAAAAACATTTGAACGTTTGAACAATTGTTCAAACGTTCAAATGAGCGGCGGTTGCTTAACATTTTAAATAAGCGATCGATTACGTATCATTTCAAATAAAAAACTACGTATCATTTAAATCCTCAGCCGATCATCGTACTAAATGAGCGGCGCTTATTATTTAAATGCTCAGCCGATTACTTATAATTTATAATTCAAAACAAGCCGACGGAATTTTCTTTTTTTCTTTGATTTTATGCCTGACTTTGGAATAATTCTTTATGTCCTTGCTCTCGCCTTACTTATTGATGATCGAAACGTTCTCGGGGGTGATGCCGCAGGTCTCGTAGACGATAGCCATGATCTGCGCGGCGTCCTTCGCAAGAAGCTCCTCTGCCTTTACTATAACGCTGACGGAGTCGTCCGCGATAACGGCAACGCACTCCTCGAAGCCCTTAGCCTTAACGAGAGTCTCAATGTTTGCCTCGTTCTGAATGTCGGTCGCGATCTTGGAGATCTTAGCCTGAGCCTCGGCGCGGGTCTCTTCGGATGCATCAGCAGAGCTTGAGACGAGGTTAAGCACGTCAAGAGCCTCATCGCGGGACTGCTGGCGGTCAAGAGCTGCGGAAGCGAAGTAATCGCCCGCGGTGCCCTCGGTGTCTGTTGCCTGCGAATCGTCATAATTGTCTTCCATATTGCCGTCGCCGAATCCCATGGAATCAACGGGATCGTAGAACCAGCGGTAGTTGAGGTAGACTGCAAGCCCGATAAGAAGGACTGCAAGGGTGACGATTACGCTTCTCGTGATCTTGGACGAGAAAAAGCCTTTGGAATTTTCGTTTTTCATTTTATGTTTTTCTCCTTTTTTGTGTTACTGATAAAACCTATGCCGCTGTGTTCTCCGATATGACCTAAATAAAAAATTATTTCATTTTCATCACCGAAACGCGGTTTGCTCCTATATCAAAAAGCGCGCGCATGCATTCGGAGATCTCGCTTCGCACTCCGTCTCTTTCCGCCCCCTCGCAGACAACGCTCACTCCAAGCACCCTCGGCGGCGTGCTTCCGATAAGCTGGCTTCCTTTATATTGAAGGCTTTCGCCTGCCGAGAAGCTGACGGTGACTCTGCACCTTCCGACTCCCTCGATAGAGGCGCACATCTCGGCAAGCTCCTCTTCAAGAGCCGCCTTGTATTCCGATAGAGTGACGCCCTCTTTTGCGCTGTCCTTGCCGCCCGAGGGGAGCATGAGGGCGAAAAGCAGTCCCACCGCCGCAAGAGCTAAAAGCAAAAGCCGCCGTTTATCGCGCCGAAAAAATTCTATCGGAAGCTTGATCTTATCTTTCAAATGATATATTCACCTCGCATTCTCCAAGTCCGTTTTCCTCGATGAGCCGCTCGACCCTTGAGGGATCGGAAAAAGCCGACTTTCCAAAGAGCGTGACCTTGATAATTTTTGCATTCATAGAGCCTTCCGAAAAGCCCTTTGCCTCTACCTCTATCTCCGATAGCGGCAGCGAAAGCTCGCTTGAGATAAAAGCGCGGACTCCTTCCTCGAATCCCCCTTTTGCAACTTCCTCCGTGAGGCTGCCCTCGGTATAAATATCGCCGCCTGCCATCGGTAGAATATTCGCCGCTTCTTCTATAAATCCGAGCGCGCCCGAAACGGCGGCTGAAAGCATAATAGCGCCGAGCGCAAGCTTCACGTAAGGCTCTTCCGCGCCCGAGTATGATATAAAGGAAGCTACGGCAACGGTGAAGGCAGAGGCGATAAGGAAAAGCGCGATCTCCGTCATATCCCGAAAACACCCCCCGCGCTTTTCATAAAGACCGCTATGATAAGAGTGTAAAGCACAAGAGAGGATGATACCACAGCGATAAGGCAATCGACCGCCGAGCCGAGAGACTTGAAGAATTTCTCACCGAAGGCAGCGCCCGTATACGAGCATATGGATGCGCCAATGCCGAGTGAAAGCTTATATATAAGCAGGGAAACGAGCGGCGCCGCCATAGAGACGGCTAAGGCAAGCACGGATACCGCGCCTATGTATCCCGAAAGCACCTTAAGCCCCGAAATAAGGGTCGAGAGCGCGCCCGAAACTGCGCCGCCGACAATCGGGATCATGCCCGAAATAGCGTATTTAGCTCCGCGAAGGGCGAGCGAATCGCGGCTTACCGCTATCGTTGACTGCAGAGCTATCACTCCGCCGAGAATAAGCGTTGCCGCGCCGAGAAAGAAGCCGAAAAGGTTGCGCGCCGACCGCGAGAAGCCTGCCACCCTCTGCCCCTTATCGATGTTCCCGATCACCGAGAGGGCGAAGATAAGACCGAAAACGGGGTAAAGATTATTAAGCAAAACGGTCGAGACCGCCCCGAGAGCAAGGCTCATACCCGAAGCCGAGGCAGCCGCGCTCGAAGCTCCGCCGCCCATGGCGAGAGCCGCCGTCAGAATAGGGATAAGCTCGGCAAAAAAGGCGCTGCCCGAGCTTATTCCGTCGCGGCATACGCCGATAAGAGAAGCAGCCGAGCCTATCGCGGGCAGGGCAAGGACTGCCGATAGAGCCGAGCGGACGGCAGAGCCAAGCTCGCCCGAGTCGGCGATGAAAAGCTCCGATAGCGCAAAAATTATAGCCGCCGCGATGACCGCGGCAAAGCTACCCGAAATATCGGCAATTGCTTCCTTAAGAGGCTCGCCGAGGAGCGACAGCACATCCTCGATGCCGGGGAAGCCCTCGGGGGCGGCGAAGCTCTCGGTAAAGCCCTCGGGGAGAGTTTCAAGAAAACGCTCGTAAAGAGAGGAAAGCTCGCTTTCCGCAACCTCTCCGCCGCTCTCGGAAGAGTCCCCGCCTTCCCGTGAAAGCGCGCTTGGATAGAGAGCTATACCGTTTTTCTCCGAAGCCTGCCCGCGCGGCAGGACCTCTTTTTCTCCGCTTGCACAGAAAGGGGATAATAGCGCGAATATAATGTTTATAAGCAGGATCAGTTTTTTCATTGCCCGAAGGAAACGATCTCGCAAAGCATGGAAAATAGCTCGCTGAGTATAGGAAGAGTAATGGCTATAAGCTCAAGGCGTGAGACGAGGGTGACGCATTTTGCTATACCGCCCTCGCCCAGCTCTCGGCAGACGTCGGAGCAAATGCCGCCAAGATAGCCTATACCCACGATCTTCACGGCGGAGCGCACGTATTCCGAGACTCCGTTCACCCCCTCGATGCTTTCGAAAAGAGAGGTTAAGGGCAAGAGCGCCTCGGGGATAAGGGTTGACGTGTGTACGAATGCAAGCGCGGCTATCACGGGCGCGCCCTTGAAGCCAAAGCTCTTTAAGATCGCCACCGACGCGGTGATGAAAAGAAGCGCGCCGATAGCGGAAATGAAGCCCTCCAAATCCTCACCCTATATCCCGAAGATATCGCGCAAGGCGTCAAAAAGCGAGCCTATCTCGCCAAAAAGTAAAAGAAGCAGGGTAACAACGCCCGCCAAGGAAACGAGCGAGCCCTGATCATCTCTTCCGCAGCGCGAGAGTATCATGCAGCTTACGGCTACCGTCATTCCTATTCCGATAGCCTTCATATAAAGATCGGTTTCCACTTTAACCTCCTATTTTTGAAAATATGCTAACTTTAATAGTCAAAAGTCCATAAAAAACTTGAGTTTTACATAACAAGAAGAATAGCCGATACCAAAAACGTGGCGTAAAGAACTACGGCAACACGCCTCTTTGAATGCATCTCTTCCTTCACCCTTGATAGCTTTTTTTCAAATGCTACTATGATTTCGGAAAGCCTTCTTTTTTCGGCTTCGGCAGTTCCCTCGCCGTAATTTGAAAAATAGTGCATAAGCGCATCCTTGTCCTCATTGTCGATGAGAAAGCTGATGCCCGAAAGCTCCCTTTTGCGATTAGCTCCGAGATATTCCGCAAGCCCCTTCGGCAGACCCTCGCCGTCAAAGGTACGGGCAGCCTCGGCAAGGGTAGAGGGCGCAATTCGGCAAGCCGCCTCTATATGAGAAAGCAGTCGGGATATTGCGCTGTATTCCCGAAGCCTTGCTTCCTCGGAGCGCGCGTGATCAAGAGCGATAAGACCCGAAAACGCGGCGTATATCAAAAGCCCTATTATCTTCATGATGAGTGAGCGGTGAGAGGGATATCCTCGCTTTTGTAAGAGAAGCTGCCGCCCTCCCTTTTCAGCCTTATAAACGATGAGAAAAATCCGCCCTCTATGAGCGGCAGAATAGCCGCCCTTTTCATCAGCTCGGAAATATCGCCTGCGTGAGCCGAGGCGAGGATCGGAACTCCGCCCCGCCCTGCCGAAAGAAGTCTTTCCGCTTCATCGGGATTGCCGATCTCGTCCGTCACTATGACCTCTGCGCCGAGCGTGCGCAGAGCTATTTCCACAGCCTTAGCCTTCTCGTAGCCTCTCAGTATGTCCACGGCGACCGAGCTGAATTCCTCGGGGTCAAACTCTCCGCGCTCATCTGCTATAACGATTCTTTTTCTATCTCTTTTCGCTATCAGAGCGGCAAGTCCCCTCAGTGCTGTCGTTTTGCCGCCGCCGGGCGCGGAATAGATCAGCATTCCCGAGTTATGGGCTCGCCATATCCCGTAAAGCTCTTCGGCAAAGGAGCATTCTCCGAGCGGCAGTCTCAGAATAATGGAATATATTCTGTTTACCTCGTTGCCTATCCTTGAAATCGCTATTCCCGCGCGTATTCCGTAGAGCGACGTTATATAACCTTCTCTTATCTCTCTGTCGTGAGCCAAGGGAGAGCCGTCTGTCAGCCTGTCGAGGACGGCGAGCAGCTCCTTTTCCCCGACCGATGAAGAAAGCGAGATATTCTCCCCCGAAATGATCACCGAGGAAGTGGATCTTGCTCGCAGTCTTATTTCGGATATTGACTCGGGGCAGTCGCGCCTTTGCCCTGCGATGCGGCTTATTTCGCGCCCGATTCCGATCGGCAGAAGCGAGAGCGCAAAGTCAAATACTATCCTTTTGTGCCTGCCCTTTTCACCGTTTATGTACGTATCGTTCATTTTTTCACCTTCCTTAATATTTAAATTTTACTTATAAATCCTTATCGCTCTTGACTTTAGAGGTTATTTGTGTTAAAATGTTATCCGGTATAGTTGAAAAGAAAGGACTAACATTATTATGAAATCAACAGGTATTGTTCGAAACATTGACGAGCTTGGCCGCCTTGTTATCCCCAAGGAGCTTCGCGAGAAAATGGATATGAAGGAAGGGACCCCCGTTGAGATATTCGTTGAGGGCTCTCATATTGCAATAGCAAGATACTATAAGGGATGCCACTTCTGCGGTGCCACAGGCGAGCTTCTGGAGTTCCGCGATAAGAATATCTGCGAGAAGTGCCTTGGCGAGCTTAAGAATCTTGTCTGAGCTACCGTTCAATAATATGCGATAAGCAAAAAAATTATTATAAATCAGGAAGGAATTTAAAATGAAAGTTGTAACATTTGGCGAGCTTATGCTCCGTCTTCAGCCCTACAACTACGAGAGGTTCGTTCAGTGCGACCACGTAGAATTCACCTTCGGAGGCGGCGAGGCAAACGTAGCCGTTTCTCTTGCAAACTACGGCATGGATGCCGCATACGTAACCAAGCTTCCCACTCACGCTATCGGCCAGGCAGCTGTCAATAGCCTTCGCCGCTACGGCGTAGATACCACCAAGATCGTTCGCGGAGGAGATAGAGTCGGTATCTATTTCAATGAGAAGGGCGCATCCCAGAGAGGCTCGGTCTGCATTTACGACCGCGCAAATTCCGCTATCGCAAAGGCTACCCGTGAGGACTTCGATTGGGAGAAGATCTTCGAGGGAGTTGATTGGTTCCATTTCACAGGTATTACACCCGCTCTCGGAGCAAACGTTGTTGAGATCTGCCGCGATGCATGCAAGGCTGCAAAGGCAAAGGGCATCAAGATCTCCTGCGACCTCAACTACCGCGGTAAGCTCTGGACCCGTGACGAGGCAAGAGCCGCAATGACCGATCTTTGCCAGTACGTTGACGTTTGCATCTCCAACGAGGAGGACGCAAAGGACGTATTCGGTATCGAGGCAGAGGCTACCGATATTTACGGCGGTAAGCTTAACCACGAGGGATATAAGTCTGTTGCTAAGCAGCTTGCTGATAAGTTCGGCTTTGAGTACGTTGCTATCACTCTCCGTGAGAGCCGCTCCGCGTTTGACAATGGCTGGTCCGCAATGCTTTACAACGTAAAGGACGATGAGTACTGCTTCTCGAAGAAGTACGATCTTCATATTATAGACAGAGTCGGCGGAGGCGACAGCTTTGGCGGCGGACTCATTTACGCGCTTCTCAACGGCAAGACCACTCAGGGCGCAGTTGAGTTTGCGGTAGCAGCATCTGCTCTCAAGCATTCTATCGAGGGAGACTACAATATGGTAACCCTTGCAGAGGTAGAAAAGCTTGCGGGAGGAGATGGATCGGGACGTATCCAGCGTTAAGCTTGTCGTTGTTTTGAGCGGCGATTTTCGGCAACACTGCCCGTTACCTCAATCGACGTACCCTCGTACGCCTTCATTCGGATAACGAAGAGTCTTTCACGAAAATCCCACGCTCAAAAAAACGAGGGTACTCTGCGAGGCTTCAGCGGCGATTTTCGGCAACGCTTCCCGTTACCTCGATCGACGTACCCCTTCATTCGGATAACGAACAGTCTTTCACGAAAATCCCACGCTCAAAAAACGAGGGTACTTTGCAAGGCTTCAGCGGTGCTTTTTGAAACGCCGTCGCTTTTCTTCCCTCGATGAAATATTCGGGTAATTCACCGATACTTTCAAACTTTACTAAAATATGAAAAGAGGACAGAGCTTTTTAGTTTTCTGTCCTTTTTGTTTGCACTTGGCAAGCATTTCAGCGTAGGGGAGGGGCTTGCTCCTCCCGCTAAAAGGCTTTCCTCCTCACTCGGCAAGCCTCGCCCGACACCTTTGGGTGTCATCCTCGAGCAAGGTGTTTTTTCTCGAGATTCTTCGCTTCGCTCGAGAATGACAACGAGAAAAAACACCGCCGCGAAGGATCTGGGCGAGACCCATCTCTATATTCCCGCGAGATCCCAACTGCGCTGACGCTTGTTGCTGCTTCGCAGTTCGACTCCGCTTCGCTCCGCTCAGGATGACGCGCGGGGGTGGCTTTCGTTTGTACTTGGCAAGACTCAGTGAAATTTTACCCTTCCCCTTTGGGGAAGGTGCCGAGGAACGAGGCGGATGATGTAAAATCGATGCTTTCCTCCTCACTCGGCAAGCCTCGCCCGACACC
>JAFTQV010000067.1 GCA_017462605.1 Clostridia bacterium
AGCGCATGAATTGACACATTGTGTCATGAATTGCAGCAAGCTGGATGAATTGCCCTTCGGGCATTAAATGTCACCTTCGGTGAGTCGATATATTCACTGTCGCGAAATGCCTTCACGAAAGATGAATTCGAGATATCTCGCTTTGCTCGATTCGATATGCCCTTCTTACGAAAGGCTCGATATGTCACCTGCGGTGACGTGATATTCTAAAGGACAGTCGAGGACGCCTTTTTCGGACAGTCGAGGACGCCTTTTTCGGACAGTCGAGGACGCCTTTTTCGGACAGTCGAGGACGCCTGTCCCTACAACAACAACAAAATAAAAAAACGCGAGCCATCCGCTAAGGACAGCTCGCAGCTTAAATAAATATTGATCAAATAATCAGAAATTGTAATTGCACTTGATCTCAGCGCCCTCGTAGGTGATAGTAAAGCTATCGACCTTGCCTGCGTTGACGGTGACAACAAATGTAACGTCAGCGGGGAACTCTGCTCCGAAAACGGCATCTGTATCATCCTTAGCAACGGTTGCGGTAAGGGTATCGCCGGACTCGCTTATAGTAACGTTCTCAGCCTTAACAGCGGAAAGATCAATAGCGGTGCCTGCGGTGACAGCGGAGAGATCGGGAGCGGTAGCATCGCCCGAAACGGTTCCGTCAGCAGCTCTGGTAACAGTTCCTTCAACGGTGGTCTTTTCCTCGTCGGCAGCGCCCTCGTCTATGGTATTGAATTTCTCGTAAGCATATTCGATAACGGCGGATCCGTCCTCTTTATAGGTGATCTCAAAGGTTGCCTTAAGCTCACCGAGAGAGGTCTCAACCTTGGTCTCGATCTTAGCAAAAGCAGGTGATGTGTTTGCAATGGCATCCTGGAAGGTGGATACGGTTGCGTTTGCAGTATCGTCGCCGCCGTCATTCTTAGCGCAAGCAAAAAGAGCGAAGATGCAGCAAACGATCATAAGAGCAGAAATAATTCTTTTCATTTTCATTATCCTTTCTTATTACTCGGTGATCATATCAACGGTCTCAAGGCCGTAAGAATAAACAGCGTCGATCTCAACCGTGGTAAGCTCGATAAATACCGAAGTATCGATATCGTCTCCAAGCTCGCGCTCTTCAACTGCGTAGCTGATCTTTATTCCGGTAATTCTGCCGCCGAAAGCGGTTATAGTAATGGTGGTCTCATAGTTATGCTCGTATTCGCCGGGAAGGTAGTAGGAGATAACCTTTGCAGCCTTGTCTGCCTTACAAACGAGAACAAGCTCTCCCGCTTCCTCATTGTATGTAACCGAGGAGAAGTTATCCTCATCAAGGTCAAGCTTAAGATCGCCCTCTCTCGGAGCGAAGTTCTCGCCCGAAGCATCCCATGCGCGGCCTTTGCTTTCGGAGATACCCTTACCCTCGTAGAACCAGACCGTTCCGGGCTTTGCCGAGATAAGGTTGAGCATTCCGGACTCAACGCTGTTGAGCGTCTCGGTAGTTGTCACAAGAGTGGATGCAGCCTTGCCGCCGATCGTGCCGGTGGTAAGAGTCGCGGTGGAAACGAGAACGTTTTTGCTCTCGGTGACGGTAGAGGTTGTTACCGATTTGGTGGGCACGCTGTGCGCAAGCATGCTTGCGTAAGCCTCAAGAGCCTCGTCCGCATCGATATCCGATCCGCCGTCGGTGTTATTATTGTTATTTGCGCAAGCGGCTAAAGCAAATATGCAGCTGAGCGCAAGCAAAAGAGCCAGAATTTTTTTCATATCGTCGATCCTTTCGAATTAATGGCTTTTCTGATCAGAAATCAAAGATGATGGGCGCGTACTCATAAGAGGTCTTTATAACTACCTCGGAGCCTGTGCCCTTTGCAACGTAGCTGATCTCTGCTCCGTAAAGATACGTGCCGTTAGTGTCGATCTTAAGGGTGATATCGCCCTCTGCGCTGATAGCAGTTCCGAAAACGCGCTTTGAGTTCTCGGGGGCGATGGTCGCGGTAAGATCGCAACCGTCCTCACTGTATTCGAAGGTCTTTAAAAGCGACTCGGTCACCGTGAGAGCAAGCTCGAGGTATCCTTCGCCAAGCTCTTCCCAATTCGCGCCCTCGGCTCTTAAGACCTGACCGTCCTTGAACTGAACCTTTCCGGACTCTGTCTTGATGTGAGAATCGCTCTGATCCTCGCCGGGGATAGCAAGTCTCTGGAAGGTGAAGGTGAACTCGGATTTGCCGCCCGCTCTGTCTATCTCGTTCTTATAAGAGCTCTCAAAGACGTCGTTTCCGCTCGTGTAGCTGACAAGAGTGACGATTCTCGTGGGCAGTGACTCGGAAATTATCTTTGCGGTGGACTCAACCGTACCGTCTCCTTTCGGCTCGGTGCTGTCATCCTTCTTAGCGCATGAAGCAAAGACTCCGAGAGCGAGGGAAAGCGTGAGAATAAGCAGTATAATTTTTTTCATAGTATTACCTCGTTTTCACACTATTGCATAGTTGTAGATTTTTCACTATTATAATTATACATTTTAAAATAATAAATGTCAAGAGTGAAGAGAGAAGCTCCCTGACGAAAATCAGGGAGCAAATTTATTCATTATTACCAAAACAGCCTGAAATCAAAGCCCGTCGTAGTCGCGAATGTAATCCTTCATTATTGCGATGAGGCGTTTTGCCGTTGATGACGGCATATGATCGGGTCTGAATGCAACGGCAAGACTGCGCGCGACCTCGGGATAGACGGGGACGAACTGCGCGGAGTCGTTGTGCCTGTCTGAAAGAATAAGCGCGGAAAGCATGCTGACGCCCTGCATATGCTCGACCATTGAAATTATCGCGGGATCGTCTACGTAAGTCTGCGTGACGAAGGGCTTGACCGAGTTCTCGGCAAAGACTAAGCTTATATCATCGTCAAATCCGAGACCGGGCATAAGAAATTTAGTTCCGTTGAAGGCGGTGATAGGGAAAACGCCGGGGGTAGTCAGAGGATAGTCCTTCGGCAGTATCGCGTAGAAGCGGTCTTTTGCAAGGAAGATCCACTTGAAGTCGTACTTTGCGTTGCGGCTTCCGAATACCATATCGAATCTGCCGCTTTCGAGCCCCGAATAAAGCTCGTCTACCGTTCCCGTCTGCACGTTTACGGTGACGTTCGGAAATTCGCGGCCGAAGGTCTCGATAACCGCGGGAAGCCAATGCGTCGCAATGCTCGCGAATGCTCCGACTCTCAGCACGTTATCTCCGAAGGAGCGCACGAGCTTGATCTCGTTGAATAGCGCATCCTCGCAGTTGACAAGCTCTCTTATTCGCGGAAAGATCTTTTCTCCCGCAGGCGTGAGCTTAACGCCCCAGTATCCGCGCTGAAGAACGGGGAAGCCGATCTCTTCCTCGAGCGCGTTCATCATATGTGTCATACCCGACTGAGTGTAGCCGAGGGCGTTGGCAGCGGCGGAAAAGGAGCCCATATCCACCGCTGTAAGAAGCGCCTTGAATTTACTTACGTTCATATTTTTTTGGTTATGTAACCCTCTCTGTAGAGTAGCTCTGCAATAAGAACTGCGCCGCCTGCCGCTCCGCGGAGCGTGTTGTGCGAGAGACCTACGAATTTATAGTCGTAAACCGTGTCCTCTCTGAGTCTTCCGAGAGAAACGCCCATACCGCCGTAAAGATCGCGGTCAAGCGCGGTCTGAGGTCTGTTCTCCTCTTCAAAATAGGTGAGGAACTGCTCGGGAGCAGAGGGCAGACCGAGGGTCTGAGGCTTGCCGCGGAAGCTCCGCCACGCCTCGAGTATCTCTTCCTTCGAGGGCTTATTCTCGAATTTAACGAAAACTGCCGCCATATGACCGTCCGTCACGGGGACTCTTAAGCACTGCGTTGTGATGATAGGCTCCGAGGCAGGAACGATGACTCCGTCCTTGACCTCTCCGAAAACGCGCAGCGGCTCCTTCT
Source organism: Clostridia bacterium (assembly GCA_017462605.1). Classification (GTDB taxonomy): domain Bacteria; phylum Bacillota; class Clostridia; order Oscillospirales; family CAG-272; genus UBA1740. Next base: position 3,915 of record JAFTQV010000067.1, read on the forward strand.
CGCTCTTCTCCTCTTCGCCGCCGATGAATGGAATGAGATTGTCTATCATCTCGGGCCACTCGCGGAAGGTCTTACCTGCTCCGCTGATAGCCTGATAGGTTGTTGCCACTACTTCCTTGATGCCGAACTTACGAAGGGGCGCAAGCGCGCCAACGTAGGACTGGATCGAGCAATTGGGCTTGACGGCTATAAAGCCGCGCTTCGTTCCGAGCCTCTTTCTCTGAGCCTCGATGACCTCGAGATGAGCATCGTTGACCTCGGGAATGACCATGGGAACGTCGGGAGTCCATCTATTTGCGGAATTATTGGAAACAACGGGTATCTCGGCCTTGGCATATCTTTCCTCAAGGGCTTTCGTCTCATTCTTCGGCATAGCGACAGCGCAGAAAACAAAGTCGCAAAGCGCCCCGACAGTCTCTACCTCTTCCGAGCTGATGACGGTCATATCCATGATTTTTTCGGGGCAAGCAGCAGTCATCTTCCATCTGCCGTCTACCGCCTCGCGATACGTCTTGCTTGCCGAGCGAGGACCTGCGATAAGCGCGGTGATCTCAAAATAAGGATGCTCCGCAAGAAGCATTATAAATCTCTGACCCACCATACCGGTCGCGCCGATAATACCAACCTTAAGCTTTTCCATAATTCCCTCCTTACCGCGCCTTTGCGGTATTTTATAATGTAATTATTATATAATAGATTTATTTTATCATATAATGCGAAAATTGTCAATAAAAATATGTCGTAGGAATAAATTTCCGTTCTAATGGCTCGCAATAAATCGCCCTGTGGCGAGTCATGAGTTATGATTGCCCTGTGGGTATGAGATGTCAACTGAGGCGATGTTATATATAAAGCCTTCCTCCGAGAGGAAGGTGGCATTTTCGAAAGAAAATGACGGAAGGAGCCTGCGATAGCATTAATTATCGCAATATGGCGGCTTCAAAAAGAAAACTGCACGCGCTCTCCTTCACCCGACTCCGTCGGGAGCTTCCTCCCGGAGGAAGCCTTTTTGGCGCGAGTTGCCTTCCCCAGCGGGTAGCGAAGCGGCGCGAGGGTATTGAATGACAGTCCAGTGGACTGTCAGACCCCGAGCGTGACCGAGTCGCAACGAGACAGGTGGCGCACGAAGTGTGACGAATGAGGTGTCTTTGCAATCTCGCCCAGATCCTTCGCTTCGCTCGAGGATGACACCTAAAGGTGTCGGGCGAGCCTTTGCCGAGTGCAAACGATAGCTTCCCCCGCGCGTCATCCTGAGCGGAGCGAAGCGGAGTCGAACTGCGAAGCAGCAACAAGCGTCAGCGCGGTTGGGATCTCGCGGGAATAT
>JAFTQV010000068.1 GCA_017462605.1 Clostridia bacterium
CGAGCGCCTCTGCGCATCTTTCGGTAAGCTCAACGTCTCCGAAAAGAATAAATGCAGCGATATTAAGATCGTCTGCGATCGGGCAAAGAGTAAGGTCTCTTTCAATGCCCGCTACCTTTAAATTATAAGTCATAGCGTTTCCCCTCAAATTTTATTTCCAAGAGAATTTTACACTAATTCGCTCCGCTTTTCAAGGGTATTCGGAAAAATTTTCTGAAATTAATAGAAAAAGTAGTGATTTGAGACGGTGAAGGCGTATTTTCTGTTCTGAAGTATCCAAAGAGAGGTCGATTTCGAGGGCTCCATAAAGAATAGGATATCCGCGCTGACCGAGACTCCCTCAAGGCAGATCTTCGCCGCAAGAGTTGCGGAATAGGTCGGAGATGAATATATCGAGCCGTCCTTCACTGGGCTGAACTGCACTCCGTATTTTCTATCGAATATTACGCCGTAGATAGTATTCGGATAGTCCTTATGGCGAACTCTGTTTAAGACAACGTTGCCGACCGCTACCTGACCGAGAAGCGGCTCGCCGCGGCTCTCCGCGCTGATTATCCTCGAGAGCCAATACAGCTCGTCGTACTTATAGTATTGATCCGCATGTGTCAAGGGCGTGGGCGCGCCCGTGAGATTGACTACTCTTCCCTCTCGCCATTCAACTCCGAGAGACAGCACCTTCGCAAGGCTGCGTACGGGGACGTACATCCTTCCGTCTGACATTATGACGTTCGGTGTTTTCGCTAAGATCGCTCTTTCATTTGCGTATATCATATACGATCCCTCGGATACCGTCATATGAAATCCCGCCATTGTGACCGTGGCGGTCCTCGTTGAATTCTGAAATGCGACGGCGGCACCCGAAAGGGTCGTTACCGCTCTTAAGGGTACGTAGGTCGTTTCATTGATAAGGTACGCATTTTCCTTTATGTAGCTTTCGCCGAGATAAAGAGTAACGGGGTGATAGTGAGATATTTCCTTATCGGTGATCGGATTGAAGTAATTAAGCTCCCTCTTACCGCTGACGTATGCCGAGGCAGGCATCGCCGAGAGCGCAAAAACAAACGCGAAAAGCAGAGCGAAGACTATCAGCTTTCGCTTTTTTGACTGCATAAATTCTCCTTTCAAATAAATTTAGCCGCAGGGCGCAGGGCGCGAGGCGGACTATACATTAATTATACATTTTTTCGGAGAATTCTTCAATGCAAAGATTATGGAAGGTATGGATATTCCTGCCATTCAGGCGTTAAAAAGTGAATTTTAACGAATTTTTGATGAATATTCGCTGAATATTCGCTTTGTTCACCGAATATTCGCTGAATATTCGCTCTGTTCGCTGAATATTCGCTTTTGCCATATATGAATTGAACTCTTTTTCAATCTCATGCGCTCAAAGGCGCAATCAATAGCTAAGCAAATTTATGTAGGAACGTTGCAATTCATCGCGATCGGAGCGAGGCATAACAGACGAAAAAAGCCTTCTCCACGGGAGCAATGTCATTAAGTTAACAAAAGGGCAAAGAACACCTTCGCGCCGTCATCCTCGAACGATGCCGATTTCCCTCGAGATCCTTCGCTTCGCTCGAGGATGACAGCGATTGAAATCGGCGAAGTGAAGGATCTCGGCGCGAATTATTTTCTTAACTTAATGAGATTGTCCGTGGGAGAAGGCTAATTCAAGGCTCTTATTCAAGAGCGATCCTTTAAATATTCGGTCAGCTTATCGGGGAAATTGACGGTCATACCACCGTCCACACCCATATCAACGGCTCTTTTCATAAGCTCGGTATTGTCAACGCCCCAGACGCGCACCGAGAAGCCCTCGGCGTGGAGAGTCTTAAGCTCCTCTTCCGTGAGGTCGGCGATCTTCGGGCAAGCCTGGTAGGCATCGATGCTCTTTAGCTTTTCTATCCTCTTAGAGTCCGTCTTGCCCCAATAGAGCCAGCCGAGGCGGTATCCGCGCCCGAGCTTATATGCATCGGAAAGCTCCTCGTAGTCAAACGAGGTGATGATCGTTCTTTCGCGAAGCCCTGCTTCATCAAGCTTATCCATGACCTCGGAGACTATGCCCCTCTCTTTGATCTCGATAGCGTAGGTGAGATCGCGCCAGGCTATGTACTTGATAAAGTCGTCAAGAGTGAGGATCTTATCGCTCCTGCCCGTCTTCTCATTGGTGACGGTAAGCTCCATAAGCTCGGCGTAGGTAAGATCGTGGACGAGGGCGTCCTTGCCCGTCACTCTTTTTAAATTATCGTCGTGAAAGACGACGAGAACGCCGTCCTTCGTCCTTTGTATATCGTTTTCTATACCGTTCGCTCCCATATCTATGCCTCTATAAAAAGAGGAGAGAGTATTTTCGGGGTAGTATTCGGATGCGCCTCTATGCGCATAATTTACAAACATTTGTTTACCTCTTATATCAAACGGAATGAGACGGGCGTTCCAACCTCGGCGGAGTCCTCAACGAAAACGTGGAAGAGTCCTGCCTCGGAAGCATAGCTTCCGTCCGCGGTGTGAAATCTCAGCATATCCTCTGTGATATCGAATGAGACCTCGCTGCTCTCGCCCGGCAGAAGAGATATCTTCTTATAGCCGCGAAGCTCCTGGACGGGTCTTGTCACGGATGCGTAAACGTCTCTTATATAAAGCTCGGGCATAGCAACTCCCTCGCGCTCGCCGATATTCTTTACGGTGACGGTAGCAGTGATCTTCTCGCCTGCCTTCATGGTATCAGCCGAGAGCTTGACGGGAGTCATCTCAAACTCGGTATATGTAAGACCGTAGCCGAATTTGAAGAGGGGTCTGTTGGGATAATCAAGATAGCAGCTCGTGTAAGGCGTGGGCTCGAATTCCTTCGGTCTCGGTCTGCCCGTATTCATACGGTTATAGTATATGGGGCACTGACCCGAATGGTAGGGGAAGGACATAGGAAGTCTGCCCTCAAAGGATGCCTTACCGAAGATGAGGTTAGCGGCGGCGCTTCCGCCCTCGCTGCCCGGCTGCCATACCGTGAAGATAGCGGGAGCATCATCCACGATATCGGTAAGAGCCAAGGGTCTGCCCGTATAGAGAAGGACTGCCGTCTTCGGATTTGCCTCCGCTACCGCTCTGATAAGAGCCACCTGCGCTTCGGGGAGCGAGATATCAACTCTCGAATTGCCCTCGCCGCTCATTTCTCTTTCCTCTCCGAGGCAAAGCACTACCGCCTCGGCGCTCTTTGCCGCCTTCACTGCTTCGCTTATCATATCACGATCGGGCTTTGCTCTTAGCTTTGATGAGCAGCCCTCGGCATAGACGATTTTTTCCTCGCCGATGAGAGAGGCGATTCCCTGATAGACAGATACTGCCTCGTCCTCTCTGCCAGCGCAGGACCAGAAGCCGATCATTCCGCGCTTCGCGAGAGGTCCTATGACCGCAATGCTCTTTATATCGGCGCTGAAGGGAAGCACGCCGTCATTCTTAAGAAGTACCGCAGACTTCTCCGCAGCTCTTCTGCATATATCCCTATGCTCCTTCGACAGGAAGAGCTTCTCCTCGTCCTCCTCGGATGCGCTTCTGTAAGGATTTTCGAAGAGCCCGAGCTTTTCCTTAAGCTCTAAAACGCGCATAACGGACGCGTCTATATCCTCGATTTTGATGCTTCCCTCTTCTATAAGCTCCTTGGCGTAAGTAAGGTACTCGCTCGACATCATTTCTATATCGGTGGTGGTAAGAAGCGACTCTCTTGCGCACTCCTTATCGGTCTCGAGGTAGCCATGCTTCTTCATCTGGCTGAAGGACGAATAGTCCGAGATAATTACCTTATCAAAGCCCCACTCGTCTCTTAAGATATGCTTGACGAGGTACTTATTGCCTGCGGCGGGTACTCCGTTATAGAGGTTAAACGAGGTCATTACCATATCCACGCCCTCGTCTATCGCCGCTCTGTATGCGGGGAGATAGTATTCGCGAAGGGTGTGATCGCTCATATCGACGGTATTATAGTCTCTTCCTGCCTCAGCCGCGCCGTACGCCGCAAAGTGCTTGACGCAGGCGGATACGTTCTGCCTATCGTCCTTATTTCCTCTCTGGAAGCCTCTGACCTGGGCGCGCGCCATAATTGAGCCGAGGTATGGATCCTCGCCCGCGCTCTCCATAACTCTGCCCCATCTTGCGTCTCTTACGAGGTCGACCATAGGTCCGAAGGTGACGTGTACTCCCGCCGCGGCAGACTCTCTTGCCGCCATAGCGCAGCACTCCTCGTATATATCGGGATCAAAGGTCGCAGCCATAGCAAGGGGAATGGGGTATATCGTGCGATAGCCGTGTATGACGTCCTGCATGAAAAGCAGGGGTATATTATGAGGGTTGCGCTCAAGGTGAAGCTTCTGAATCTCCTTCATAACCTTCGCGCCGATGAAATTGAGGGTAGAGCCCGCCGAGTTAAGCGCAGCCTCGGTAAGCCTCATTGCCTTCGCAGGGCCTGTGATAGCGGCGCCCGCATCTATGCCGAGCATATTTGCGTTGAGCTGAGTAAGCTCCGCGAGCTTCTCTTCAAGCGTCATCTCGGATAAGATCTTCTTGATATCCATTTTTTGTCTCCTTTTAAAAAAGAGTTTTGATTTAAGGTTAGTATACAATACTTAAAAATAATTTTCAAGGCTAATTTGAATAAAAATAATTTTTCTATTGAATAAAACAATTTTTCTATTGATTTTCAAGCCAAAAAATATTAAAATATTAAAAAACGGTAATTTGGAGCATATATGACGTACGTAACGAGCGATCTTCACGGTTATCCTCTTGAAAAATTCAAGGCGCTTCTTAAAAAGGCTGAGTTTTCCGAAAAGGATAGACTTATAATAATAGGTGACGTAATCGACAGGGGCGCTGAGAGCGCAAAGCTGCTTTTGTGGATAATGGAGCAAAAGAACGTTGAGCTGCTTCTCGGCAATCACGAGGATATGATGCTCGGCTGCGAATTTCTTTTTTCCGAGGTGGACGATATCGATACCTCAGAGCTTTCGGAGAGGGAGCTTCTTTGCTATATGAACTGGATGAAGAACGGCGGCGACGAGACGGTAGCCGAATTAAAGCGGCTATCGGGCGAAAAGAGGCGCGAGATCTTTGATTTCGTCTCGGACTGCGCTATGTATAAGACCTTGGATATCGGGTCAAGGCGCTTCGTCCTCGTGCATGGCGGTCTTGGCAATTTCAGCTCCGAAAGGGAGCTTTGCGACTACTCCTCTCGCGAGCTTCTATGGGAAAGACCTATGCTATGGGAGAATTATTCCTATGATTTCATAACCGTTTTCGGACATACACCCACTCTCAGCTATTCGAGAGAATACCGCGGAAGAATGATCAAGACCTCTACCTGGATCAATATCGATACGGGCGTGACCGCGGGACTTGATCCCATGCTTCTAAGGCTTGAGGATCTGAAGGAATTCTATCAGAATACATATTTTTAACAAAAAATGCGAGCCGCCTTGACAAGGGCGGCATTAAGTTAACAAAAGGGTAAAGAACACCCTCGCGCCGTTATCCTCGAGGCGGGTGTTTTTCTCGTAATTCTTCGCTTGCTACGCCGACGCCATTAGGCGTCATCCTCGAACGATTCCGATATCCCTCGAGATCCTTCGCTTCGCTCGAGGATGACAGCGATGAATATCGGCGAAGTGAAGGATCTCGGCGTGGATCGATCGAGAATGACAACAAGAAAAACACCGCTTCAAAGGATATGGGCGCGATTTTTTAACATAATGAGATTGCGCCTTGACAAGGGCGGCTCTTTATGCTATCATAAGGTGAACACGAGTTTGCGATAAGAGGTAGATATGCGACCGAAAAATGAAGAAAGAAAAATGGAGCTATACGGCTTCGTCAATGACTACATAAAAGAAAAGGGCGTTTTCCGACCACCTCGGAGATCGGCTCTGCCCTCGGAATGGCTAAGGCGACAGTCTCAAAGTACGTCACTCGGCTTACCGAAGAGGGGCTTATCGAGAGGCGCGGCAGATACGGCGCCATCACCCGAGAGCATAAGGGCGCGGTTTCCTCAATGCCTATTATCGGCTATATTGCCTGCGGTAAGCCAAAGCTTGCGATCGAAGATATAGAAGGCTACCTACCGATAGACGAGAGCGAGCTTGGCGGAGGGGAATTTTTCGGCCTTATCGCAAGCGGAGACTCAATGATCGAGGCAGGCATAGCAGAGGGCGACGTGGTATACGTCAGGCGCCAGTCCACAGCGGATAACGGAGATATAGTCGCAGCTCTGATCATCGATGAGGAAACGGGCGAATATACCGCTACCTTAAAGCGCTTTTTTAAGAACGAGAGAAATAAAAGCTACGTGCTTCATCCCGAGAACAGAGATTTGAATGATATCGAGGTTGCCGAGGTCGAGATCGTCGGAAAGGCGATAAAGGTTTTGAAAAACCTCTGATAAATGCGTACCGTTACGGTGCAAAATCTTTGTTTTCTTATATTTTGCGGTTTTTAAAAGAATAATCAAAAAGCATGGCGGAAGAGTCGAAGGCGAGAAAAAGCTATCGACCGATTTGATTTTTATGATAAGTCAAAGGACGCATATGCGATCATTGCAACGGGCGAGAGCGCGCTTTACGCAAATATTATTCCGAAGAAGGGCGTTGCCACCGAATAAGGAAGCCGAAGCATTTATATAATTTCCGTACCGTTGCGGTACAAAATCTTTATTTTCTTATATTTTAAAGCAAAAAAGAAGCCTTGCCGCCCAAGTGAGCAGTAAGACTTCTTTTTTATTTCTTAATCCTTTTTGCCGGGCTCGTATTCAAGTATATCCCCGGGCTGGCATTCAAGCGCCTCGCATATTGCTTCAAGAGTTGAGAAACGGATCGCGCTTACTCTGCCGCATTTGAGCTTTGAAAGATTGACGTTGGCAACGCCGACCTTCTCGGAAAGCTCGTTTAACGACATTTTTCTATCCGCCATTACTCTGTCAAGTCTTAATACTATTGCCATTTTACACCTCAGAGCGTCTCATCCGAGAGATCCTGAAGTTCTCTGCCGTAAGAGAATATATAAGATACCATAAGAAGCACCAGAAATACGATCACAAAGGTGAAATCAAATTCGTAATTCGAGGTGATCGCGCGAACGTATCCGCCGTCCACTATAGAATCAAGGTGATAGTTCTTTATAACGTTTACCGTCTCGATAAGTCCTATAACGTTATAGACCGCGCCGATGACTAAGGATGCAAATCCGAGCTTTCTTATATCTCCCGAGATCGTTTCCGAGAAGGGGTTGCCCTCGCTGATAGGCTTAAGCACGCGGCGAATAGCTCTTAAAGAGTAGCAGACGGCAGCAGTTATCACCGCGGTAAGCGCGATCTCGATCCATGCGTAAACGAGGATCGTGCCGTTATCGGGGATATACTCCTCGCCTATTTCGATAGTTATGGGTCCGACGTCTATAAAATTGAAGTCCGAGCCGATGACGGCATTCGGGTTGACCGCATTGACCACCGTGAGTACCGCTAAGATTATAATTGCTACGAGTGTGGCTATCGCGATGATCGGCTCAACGATCTCGGCGATCTTGCTAAGCACCTTTGATATTGATTTTGCTTTATTCATAATTTACCTCCATTTAACGTTTATCGTTAATTTATTATAGCATGCTATTTTACTTTTGTCAATAGTTTTTTAACGATTATCGTAAAATTATTTTCAAAAAACATAAACTTAGCAAAAAAACCGTATTCGCCTCGGAATTCTCAGCGAATACGGTCTTATTTTATATTAAAGGAAGAAGCTTCAGGAATGACTCGCCAAGGTCGACGTAAACGTCTGAGAGCTTCTTTGCTTCTTCTCTGCCGAAGCCGTGCTTATCGTATGCTCCCGCAACCTTGAAGCCTGCTTTCTTTGAGGTCTCTATCGCAAGAAGCGAGTCCTCGAAGACCCACGTTGCCTCGTGCGGTGTGCCCAATACTTTTTCTGCCTCGAAGAATACGTCCGGCTTATCCTTGCCCGCGCCAACTGACGTGCAGGAGACGATAGCTTCAAAATAATCAAGAATACCGTGGCGGTCAAGTATAAACCTTATATCCTCTGCCTCGGATGCCGATGCAATACACATCTTGATTCCCTGCTCCTTCATATGAAAAAGAAGCTCGCGCACGCCTGCCTTAAGCTCGACGACCTCGCGGTAATACCACTGAAGCATCCCCTTTGCCCATTCGGAAACGGTCTCGGAATTCTCTCCGATACCGTAATTATTATGTAAAACATCGCCAAGGTAATAGATAGACTGAGTTCTCATTGCCTTATCGTCAGCAGGCGCGGGCTTAAAGTCCTTACCGCTAAAGAAGGTCTCGCCTATCTTTGTATAAAGTATCTCCCAAAATCCGAGAGAATCGACAAGCGTTCCGTCGCAGTCGAAGATCGCTCCCTTGATGTTCAGCATTTTAGTCTCCTTAAACTTTTTTACAGAAATGAGTATACCACCTTTGACGGTAAGTGTCAAGAGAAATCTATGGTTTTTACTGCTTAGAAAAGCTTTTTCGGGGTGTCGATAATTCCTGCAAGATAGTCTATTGATACGTTGTAATATCTTGCGAGAGTCTTATAATGCTCGATCGGCATTTGCCATGCGCCGCTCTCCCACCTCGCATATTGCTGCTGCCTCGTGCCAAGAATGGTTGCTATTTCAGTTTGCGTTTTGTCAAAATCCTCTCGGAGATCTCTTAGTCTTTGATAATATTGCATATACTCTTCCTATCTCTTACTCAATGTGATTTTTCTTTGTAAATTTTTATTATTTTATCATACAACATATATGTTGTGCTTGACTTTACAACATATATGATGTATAATATTCTTGATTACAACAAATATGTTTTATAAGGAGAGTTAAAATGCAAAATCAATTTAAAGAATAGAAGTAGAAAAAAGTAAATCGTAACGAAATGCTATTGCAGTACTATTCCGTCATTTTCTTTCAAAGAACGCCGCCGCAAAGGATCTCGGGCGAGATTGATTCGCTACCCACCGGGGAAGGCTTATACCTCATCGTCCAAGATTATATCATCAAGGCGTAGCCTTGCATCCCCCACCGGGGAATGCTTATTGTATAACGGAATCAGAGCGAAGATACCAAAGAAAGTATCTCCGCTCTTTTTCATTCGGCTGCGCCTGAATTACGCAGCCACGCTTATTAAGTTTTTCCGATCAAAGCACCGACCATATACCGCCGAAGTCGGATTTGGGAGTCGTTTCTACTCCTTCTTCCTTCTCACCCTCGATATCCGAGGTGGTGATTATATCAAGCGAATCGATCAGCGTAAGATCAAGCTCGGGAGAAATATACGTTTTTTTCATCGTTTTTCTTCCTTTCTATTATGCATTCAAGGAATCGTAGTAATCAAAGACAGCGTCAAACGCGCCGATCTCGAAGAGCTTCTCAAAAAGAAGGTTACCGATCACCGCATAGCCGACTGCGTTGGGGTGGCAGGTATCGCTGACAAGAAGCTTGCTTACAGAGCCTTCCGCGATATTATCAGCAACGCTCTCGATCGCTTCCTCGGGGAAGCCTGCTATTTCATAGCCTCTCATAGAGTTAAGCTCGTTGCCGATATTGATGTAGTTTGCTCCCCACTCATTGGTAAGAGCCTCGGTGAGAGCCGCGCGCGATACGTTAGTGCCCGAGGTTGTGGAGACGATAAGGAAGTGCTTGGGATTGCCACACGCCTTAAGTATCTCCTTCTGCTGAGCGATAAGGATAGAGGGGTCTCTATCTGTGGTACCTACGTTGCTGTATCCATTGTTCTCACCCATAAAGATGATGCAGGTTCTGCCGTCGAACTCCACCGCCGCGTCCATAACCACTCTTGAATTTGCGCTGAGGGTTATAGGATCGGTCTTGCCGTCTTGCCTTGTGAAGGTATACTCAAGATACTGATATGCCGCATTGTAAAGCTGATTGTTGGTCTCGGTCGAGGGCATATCAGCCGAGAGCTTACAGGTAAGTATACCTCTTATCTCCTTCTCACCGTCTATTATAGTGACATATTTCATATGATCCTTGATATCCTTACGGAGAACGCCTATTCTTCCGGGGTTGATGCTATCGGGATAAGCCTGCCCGAGGTCTATAACGACAGGATCTGCTCCGATAGTAACGTCTGAGCCGAGATAAAGATAATAATTCTCGGTATTTGCCCTTGCCGCAATGCTCGAGGTAGGCTCGCCGCCAACGCCGCAGTTTGCAACGTTGATGCCGCCAAAGACGCTTGCCGAAATAAGATTTGCAAGAACCTCGGAATAGGTTGCGCCGTCATTATCGCTGCCGAGAGCTTCAAGGTCGATGCCGTACTGAGTTGCGGAAGAAATATCCTCTTTCTTTGCGCCTGCGGTAATAGAGTCGCCCCAGGATGTAATATTGGGAAGTATGGTATTTACATAAGTTTCGTCAATATTAGTAGGCATTACCTTGTAAATAACGTTTATCTCGCCCTGATCTTCACTCGAAAGATCAAGGAAAAGATCGCGGGTGTAATAGCCTGCTATCGCGGGAGATTTAAGAGTCTTGGTATCTGTGCCCGAGAGGCGAAGAGACTTGGACTCATAAAGCTTTTCGCCGTTTTCATTAACGTAATTAACTGTTATCATAGAATTCTTATAAGCCTTTGCACTTTCAGCGTATCTCATAAAACGTTCAACGAGGGTGACGAGCTTTTCATTATTCTTACCCTTTGACCATGCGTAATAAGCGCTGATATTATAGCTACCCTTCTCTATTCCGTCTATCTTATAGGTTACGGTCTCGCACATCTCGTATGCATAGACGTCCATTTCAAGATACTTGCCAAGGGTGGGATTTTCGGGATCATTTCCCTCATTAGCCTTAAGCTGCTTATCTCCTATAAAGAAGGTGTAGCGCGATGAATCGTTTTCACCTATATAAAATCTGATCGCGGGAGTTGAGTTAAGAGCGAAGGTAACGCCCGTAAGTCCCTCGGTGGGATCGGTCTCGCTGCCTGCGGTAGCGGGGGGATTTGCTTCGTCATAGCCATCGCCTAAAAGCTCATCTATCTTTGCCATAGCCTCGGCATCTTCCATATTGAAGAAGCTGTACGCCGCTCTTATATAAGAGAGAACGTCCTTAAGGAGCGCTGCCTCGACCTTATCCTCGCCGCCGATTATCGATGCCGCGTATTTCGGAATCGAGAGCTTGAACTCGCCCCTTGCGCTTCCCTCTTCGTACTCAACGGTGGAAACGAGAGAGATCTCGCGAGCCGCGGTGTATGCCGAAAGAGGAATATCGAAGCGGTAATAATCCTTTCCATCATCAAGAGCTATCCTTTTATCATCAAGCTCGGTAAGATCTGTATAGGTATCACCGTCAAGAGTGAAACTCTTGGTAAGAAATGCGGGAACGAAAACGTTCATAACAAGACTGGAATCAAGAGTGATATTAGTCTTGGGAAGGTAGGAATTGAGTCCTGCGGTCATAAGAGTGAAGGTTGCGATACCGCTCTCTTCCGAAGCTCTTACGTACTCAAGCGCGCCGCCGTTGAAGGTTGCCTCAGGTGTTGCCGCATCGGCGGGCATTTTAAGGATAGGATAGCTATCCGAGTCTTTCTTCGCCATAGTAAGAGTATCGCTGCTGTTGGATACTGTCATAATACCGCTCTTTGCAAGGGTATTTGAATTGATAGTACCGCCCTTTACGGTAACTTGAGCATTGACAAAGTTTGATACCGAAAGATCGAAGATGAGTCCGCTATCGGTATTAAATTCGCAGTCATTGAAATCTGCCTTGAAGGATAAAAGCTTCGTGCCTGCTGCGGTCATATGATCGTCAAAGGTATCGACGCTGACTATGGGGTTATAATCAGAGGCTGCGGTTTTATCAAAGGTAACGCCCTCAAAGGTGAATTCATAAGGCTTGGTTCCCGAATAGTTGAAGTTTGCCGATCCATTGTTCTTGGGAGAAGAAATCCTCATAACGGGCTTGCCGTTGGTAAGTATCGTACCGTTCTTGACTGTAACAGCAGTTTTTTCGATAATAGTACCGTTAACAGCCTTGCCGACAACGTCAAGCATATAGCTATCCTTCTCGGTGAACGTGTGATTTCCGAGGTCAAGAGTCACCTCTCCGTAGATCTGAGCGAGGTTGCCGTACGTGCCTTCTTCCTGCGTGTAATCCTTACTCATATAGACGGTTATCTTATCGCCCTTATAAACTCCGTTTGCCGCGTAAAGGTATCCGTTTACTTTAGCGAGGGTATCGTAGAAGCTATCATACGAGCCTAAGTGAAGGTCGTTGTAGTAGATGGAGAACGTGTTGATCGAGAGATCCTCGGGAATGTAGCCATAGGGAGTTTTTGCTGCCGAGAGATAATAACTCGTGAGAGTGGGGCCTTCATTGAAGGACTTCGCCGCAAGGTGCATCTCGCCCTCATCGGTATTGTATGTAATGGTGGGAGCTGTCGCGGTATAGGGGAAGACAAGCTCTGTTCTCTGCCCCGACTCGCCCTTTATGAAGACGTAGCTATCCTCGCCCGACTCCGCTCCGCTTATGGGAGTGAAGCTATTGGACTTAGCCCAACCGCCGGATAGCTCAACCTTCGTTGTAAGAATGCCCTCGCCAAAAGTATCCGCTACTACGACTATTTGGGTTGAGGAATTGTAGTTGAAGGTGCAGTTATTGAACTTGACGTCGAGACTTGCTTTTTTAGACGAAGACAAGCTTCCTCTCGAATTGATCATTGTAAAGGGAGAAGCGATCGTTCCGTTAGGTTCAAGCTTAACGTTATCAAACGTAAGGCTGCAATTTTTGGTGCCGCTGTAAGCTGTTGCTCCTTCATCCCATATTTCGGAGATCACCTTAGATGTCACAAGCGTACCGTTTTTAATAATAACGTTTGACGAGTAAGTATCATAGTTCGTCTGATTAAGGAAGCCTATGAACCTCGGAGCCGTTGACGTCAGCTTATTGCCTCTGAAATCAACTGTGAGTGTTCCGCTTATGTGAGTAGCATTGTTCCAGCCGCCACTGTTGCTTGACCCTACGCCTTCATACGTATCTTCATTAACAAGCATACAAATGAAAGCTTCATCAGCATTTGCTACATAATTACCGGACAAAGGATCAAGCAATGAAGCTGCGTTAGCCAAGGCGCCATTACCAAATCCGTCGTACGTTTTGTATACAGTATAGCCTTCGTTGCTTTTTGTAATAACGGCATACTTGACACTGTAGGTCAAATAGCTGCTGTCAATTTTGAAATTGCCGTATTCTGAGCCAAGATCAAGTCCTGCACTATCGGGAAGGCTGAGAGTCGTTCTCGATACTCCTATATTGCCAATATTTCCTGTTACTGTAAGATTTGACGTAACGGCAGCGTTGGCATCATTCAGAAGCATAGCGCTTGCAGGCGCTGCGGTGTTAAACACGCAATTATTAAACTCTGAATTGAAGTTGACAGACTGTCCATCTTTAAACGTTCCGGAAACATTGAGAAGATTATAGCTTCCTGTTGCGGTAATATTAAAGGTTACGTTATTAAAAACAGTCTCGCAGGTCTTTTCAATCGCATTTGCATATCCGCCTGCAAAAACCTTGATAACCTCGTTTGATGACGAATAGGTTCCGTTCTTCATCTCAAATCTCGACGTGTATTCGGAGACCATATCGTTCGATCCCATTTCAAAGCCGATAAGTCTCGGAGCAGTTGACGTGAGGGTGTATCCGCCAAGGTCTGCTATAACCGTACCGTTGAACTGAAAGCCTCTGTTCCAACCGCTGCTTCTCGACTGATCAAAGCTTTTAAGAAGCTTGATGTAGACGGTTCCGCCTGCATATTGCTCCCCTAAGAGCAGCGATCTTGCCTTATCGATTCCGCTATCAATAACGTCCGTACCTGTTGTTACGAAAGTATAATCCGTAGCGTTCTTTCCTTTAGCGAAAACCGCAATTACAGCGTCATCGGGTATGGATACGGTATATTTTTTACCGTCAATATCCAATTCCGCCGAGGTGCTTGCTGACGAATTGATCATCATTACCGAGAAAAGCGCGGTAAGAGTCAAGACGAGAGCTACCAAAAGTAAAACTTTTCTTTTCATTTTCTTTTCCTTTCGTTATATATTTTATTAAATAACTAAGTTTTGGAAACGGCGCTTCTTGACGCCGCCGCGCTCTCCGCGTATCTTATAAATCTTGATACGAGGGTCTTAAGCGCTTCGCTATCGCCCGAATTTGCAAACGAAAGATAGCTAAAAACGTTATATCCGCCCGAGGGCGAGCCGCCATAGGATACCGAGACCGTTGCCGCAATATCCGATGCGCTGAGAGTCAGCTCGGCATATCTGCCGAAGGAGTCCTTACCGAGGGTCGCTTCGAGCTTTTCCTCTCCGATATAGAAGTCATAATCTCCTATCTCCTTACCTTCGGGGATATAAAATCTGATCTTCGGGCTTGAAAGAAGGATATACGTTGCTCCAGAAAGAGCGCCTGCCGAGGGCAATACGCCTTCGCCTGCCGAGGGCAGATTTGCTTCGTCATATCCCTCGCCGAGGACTGCGCTTATTCTTTCCATAGCCTCGGCATCAGTCTTGCCGAAGTACGCGTATGCAGCTCTGACGTATGAGAGTGCATCCTTTATTAAGGTAAGCTCTGATGCGGATGCATCGCCTATATTCTCGGCATAATCCATAAGAGAAAAGCCGAAGCTTCCCGAGGCTGAGCCCTCAAGGCACTCCACGGTTGCAAGAAGAGTCACTCTCCTTGCCGCCTCAAAGGCGGAAAGCGGAATTTCGATAAGATAGTAGTCCTTGCCGTCCTGGAGAGCTGCCACCTTACCGCCAAGAGCCGCAAGGTCGGTATATTCAATACCGTCAAGAGTAAAGGCGAGAGTTTTATCCTTCGGTATATAGACTCTCATTGCTATATACTCTCCGAAGGCAAAGCTCATTTTCGGAAGGTAGGAATTGAGGCCTGCGGAGTGAAGCGCGTAGGTGACACTACCCTCGCCCTCTTCCTTCTTTATGAATTCAAGAGTGCCGCCGTTGTAGGTAAGAAGCGGAGCATCTATACCCAAAGGAGCGGTGAGAGTTGTGTACTCTCCTTCGCCATTCTTTAAGAACGTCAGCTTATCACTGCTGTCCGAGGGGGTCAGAATGCCGTATGCCGGAGGATCGCTCGCAAGAATTTCTCCGCCGATGATCTTTATATCCGCGTCAACGTAATCCGAGACCGAAAGATCAAAGAGTATGCTTTCGCCTGCCGCAAAGGAGCAATCGGTAAAGCTTGCCTTGAAGTCGGCGTTTTTAGAGCCCTCGCCCGAGGTGACCTCTCTGAAGCTATCCACCGATACTATCTGGTGGTGAGAGGACGTGAATTCATTCTTATCAAAGGAGACTCCGATAAAGCTGAAATCAAAGGTCTTCGTGCCTATATATCCGAAGTTTCCGCTCGCGCCGTTTGAGGATATCCTCATAATAGGCTTATCGTTGGTTAGTATTCTTCCGTTTCTGACCAAAACCGTCGTGGGATCAAGCTGGGTATTGTTGATCGCCTTGGCAACGAGGTTGAATATATAGTTATTCTTTTGAATAAGAGTATTGCCGCCGAGATCTACCGTGAGGCTCGTCTGTATCTGCGAGAAGTTGTCGTATACGTTATCGGTATGGACGTAATCCCTTGCCATATAGATACCGAAGGAGCTGCCGCGGAAGATACCGTCTGCATTCGGGTAGCTTAAGACCTTGACTCTGTTGATCGCCTCATAGTAGGTATCAAACGAGCCGATATAAATATCGCTGACAAAGACGATGAAGGTCTTTCCCGATACCGACTCGGGATAATATCCAAGCGAGGTTTTTACAGAATTCAAGGTATACACGGTCTTGCTCTTATCCGTGCTGATCGCAGCAGGACTAAGCTTGCCGCTTTCGGTGAGAAATTCGAGCTTCGGGCAAGATTCGGTATAGCCGAGAGTCAAGGCTAATCTCTTCCCTTCATTATTCTTATATGAAGCAAGTGTATCCTCACTTCCGAAGCCTGAGGCGATAATGAAGGAATCGGTGATTTTCGCATTTATCTCGGAACCAAAGAAGGAAAGCGATAGCTCTACCGCGCCGACCGCCGTGCTATCCGAGGCGAACTCGACCTTGGTATCGGTCCCGTAATCAAAAACGCAGTCCGTAAAGCTTAGGTCAAGCTCCGCCTTCTGCTCCCCTCCGTATGAGCCGCGAGAGGTGAATGCCTTGAAGGTCGCTTTTGCCGAGGGAGTTTTGAAGGTCACGCCCTCAAATCCTACCCTGCAGATCTTCTCGCCCGAATATTTTCCTGCCGAGCCGAAAAGCTCTATTATCGGCTTTTCTGTTGTGATAGTTCCGTTTTTAAATACAATATCCGAAGCTTTATCATAGCCCGAGGCTCTTGCCTCAAAGCCGAGAAGCCTTGGAGCGATCGAGGTCAGCGTATTGCCGCCGAGGTCAACGGTAAGCTCGCCGACAAGGTCAAACGCGCCGTTGTATCCGCCGCCGTTTGCAGTTCCCGAATTTGAATTGTCCTTGAACATATAGACGACTACCTTGCCGCCGCTATACTGAGAAGAGTTGAGATGCGCTCTTGCCCGATCTATGGCATCGGTAAATTTAGCGAAGGTATCGGTCAGGGTATAAGCGCTATCGCCCTTTGCCTTGGCAAATACGGCAAACGCATTATCGCCCGAGGTCTCTGCCGCGCCGATATTGCCGTACTCGGTCGCCAAAGCCTCGCCCGTGTATGCGAGCGCTCTTTCGCTCTCGCCCTTAGATACCGCAGTTACCGCTATCGTGCTTCTCTTATCGAGATCGGCGGCTGAGGGTGTGTATTTAAGCGATGTTGAGGCAGTATTGCCAACTAAAGTGTACTTAGGAGCATTATCTACCGCAACGTAAACGTTGTATGACGTAGCGCCCGATACCGCATTCCAGCTGACGGTGCGCTCGCCCGATGCGCTCTCCGTATAGGTAAGTCCCGTGGGAGACGAGGGGGTATTTATCTTAGTAAATCCGTATATTATATAAGTTTTGCCCGCTTCGGTATTGAAGGTGATAAGGTCGCGCCCTTCGCGGGTGAAGCTTACGGGGCTTCCCTCTGTGTCGCAAAGCATCGCATCTCCTATCGAGGGATAGAATACCGATACCGAGCCGCCCTTATTAGACTTGATGTTAAATGTCTTTGCAAGCCCCGATTCCCAAGCCGCCGAGACCTCGAAATTCCCTCTTGCGACAAGTCCCGTGTAAGAGCCATCGCTCCAGCCCTCGGGAAGAGCGGGAAGGGGCGAAATATAGCCGTCGTGGCTCTGGAGAAGCATTTCCGCCACGCCTGCGGTGAGTCCGAAGCTTCCGTCTATCTGGAAGGGCGGTCCGATGTTCCAGAGGTTATACGCCGTTCTCTCCTTGATAAGAGATTCGAGAAGATCGTATGCTCCTTCGCCGTCCTTGACTCTTGCGTAAAGAGCCATTCTGTGCGCTCTTGACCAGCCCATCGAGCCGTAGCCTCTTTTCGAAAGGGTGACCTTTACGGCGTCAAGCCAAGCCTCGGTATTCGAATTGATGATATTGCCCGGGAAAAGTCCGACGAGCTGGGAGATATGCCTATGCTTGGGATCGTCTCCTATCGAGGAGTAATAGTCTTCCTCGCGGAATTCCTTGATCTGACCCGAAAGTCCGACCTTTATGGGATCGTATTTATCTATCTGCTCCATCACCGTTTTCAGTATCGAATACTCCTCGGTGGAAAGCTTCGCTTCATCGGTGAGGTCTATTCCAAGCGCCTCTGCCGCCAGAAGCGCGTGATAGTTATTAAGGTATGCGAAGGTCTGCGCGTAGGTCGTGCCGTTGGTGTAGTACCAAACGCCGTTTACGTGCACCTCGGGGGAGTCGCAATGAGAGACGAGGTAATTTCCGTCCTCATCAAGCTTAACGCATTTGGTTATGTATCTTGCCGCCTCGGCAAGAACTGAGTAAACACTTTTAAGCACCTCGGGGTCGCGCGTGTATTCGTAATACTCCCAGAATACCTGAGTTATAAATCCTAAGTTGCCCGCAGATCTATCCGAGGTGTATCTATATGGGTAGATATGGTTTCCGACTACCCAGCCGTTGCCGCCGTCCTTGCCCGAGACGGTGGGATTATTTTCGTTTATTATTGTGTCAGCATATATCTTTGCCTGCTTCATATAAGCCTGATTGTACTGAAGATAGGCTTCGAAGGTCTCAGCGATATTCGTGGAGAATGCAGGCCAATAGTTCATCTGAACGTTGATATTATGCGTATATGCGCTTGCCCACGGGGGCGTATTATAGGTGTTCCACGCGCCCTGAAGGTTTGCGGGGAGAGCGCCCGATCTTGAAGATGCGATAAGAAGATATCTTCCATACTGGAATAGAAGAGCTTCAAGATACGCGCTCTGAATTCCGTTTTTATAGTTATTAAGGAGCGTATCTGTCGTTAAATTAAGATCAGCTCTATCGCATCCGAGATCTACCGAGACCCTGCTAAAAAGCTCGGAGTAATCGCTGACGTGGGAGCTTTTTAATGTGGAGTACGCTTCCTCAAAGCTCTTGCCCGAGATCTTAGCTTCGATCGCGGTCATATATCCCTCGACCTTCTCCCTCGTATCGGCAAGAGTTGTTGTCTTGGTGGGCTTCGCCGTATCCGCCGAGGTGAATATCTCGCTCGAAAGCTCGTAGTCCGTGCCGAGGGTGACGACGATATACGCGCTCTTTGCGCCCGAAACGCTGATAACGCCGTTATTTATCGTCTTCTCCGAGCCGTCCTTATCGGTATAGGTATAGGGCGCGGTCGAGGCGGTAACCTCTCCGCTATCGGTATACACTTTATAGATGCCGAGGAAGTCTATACCGTAGTGAGCCATATTGCCCGAAAGCTCGGCATAGCCGACTCCGCCCGAGACACGCGAGGTCACCGAGCCTGATTTAGACACTCCGTCTCCCTCTCTTACCGCATAGGACTGCAGGTAAGGAATGGTCGGGCTAAGGGTGAAGTCAAGCTTGCCGGCCTCGCTCGCATCAAGCCTTATGACCAGAGCCTTATCGGGGTACGAGGTAAAATATTCTCTCGAATAGGTCACGCCGCCATATTTATACTCCACGCCCGAGATCGCAGTCTTAAGATCAAGATAGCGCTCGTAATCGGTGACCGATGACGCCGCATGACCGAAATCTATATAGGTCTCCGAGAAGCTGTTGAGGCCGCCGACGGTTTGCCAATTCCCCTCCGAATCCTTGACGCTCGTTGGGTTCATCAAGGTTTTTTCAGTTATCTGAATTCTCTCCGTCTCGGTCCTGCCGAAAACGTTGGCACCGAAATACCCGTTGCCTATCGGGAGCGACCACTGCGCCCAGCCTATATCGGCGTTTGCGCCGCCCGTTGTTGATGCAGAGGGAGAATTCTCTCCGTCCTTAAGAGCCTCGCTTGAATACCAGAGTCTTAAGGGCAGATCGCTTTCCGCTATTACCGTATTGCCGCTTGACGCAGCGCCAGCAGGGATAACAAAGGCTACCGCGCCAAAAAGCAATGACAGGGCGAAGATCAATGCTAAGAGCTTATTTTTCATCATTATCTCCTTTCGGAAGGTGAGTTGATTTTATATTTATAATAAACCGTGTGATGTATCTTTTTGCGCTCGGCTAAGACGAGGGGCTTCTTGCCGAAGGGGGTATTGAAGAATACCTCGGAGCGAGGCTCTGATGTTACAGTGATACGGCAGTCTCTGCCCTCGAAAAGGAGAGACTCGGGACTTCTCATAAGCTTCGGAGACTCAAAGCTCTTAAGCTTTATCTCACCGCCAATGATCCTTATTCCACCCTTGCCCTCTTTGATATCGAATACCGCCACGCCCCCTTTGAAGGGAACGTCAAAGCAATCGACGGTGCAATCAATAAGGCTGACCTTCCAATAGGCTTCACTCTCACTATGTATTGCCGAGGTAAAGAGGGGCATCGACTCCTTCGTATACCTGTATCTTGCGAAATACACACTGCTGAAGATGCACTCGCAAGGCTCATCCGAGCCGCAGGAAGAGATATCAAGAACGCTTCCCTCTGCCACAAGAAGCTTACCGCCCTTGACGGTAAGGCTTTCAAGCTCACGCCGAAGTATGCTGTTGCAGCAAAGCTCGGAATTAAGAATAAGGCTTCTGCCCGCAAGATCGATCGTCAGCCGCTTTACGGGCACGCGAGACGGAATGATCGGCATATCAAGGACCGAATCCCTTGTGAGCATGATCACGCCGTCTTCTCTCGCCTCGAGAAGGTCGATCGCTTCGGAAAGCGTGCTTGCGCTTCCGCAGTAATATTTGCCGCCTCTTGCGAATACCGCAAAGGGGAGCGAGGCACATGACGTGGGTATGACCGTATATTCGGAATAAATGCAGGGTATCTTATAGCAAAGCGCTCTTTCGCTTTCGATAGCGCTATCGGATGCTGCCGTCACCGCGAAGGTCGCGCGAAGATCCGCCGAGAAATATTCTATAGGAAGGTTAAATTCTTCCCTCTTTGAGACTCCGAGAAGAGTATATTCGGGAGAGTCTTCCTTTGCCGCGTATACGTTATACCTATCGGCGCCGCCTACCGCGCTCCAGGAAAGACTTGGAAAGTCCTTGCCAAATGAAAGCTTAAGATCCGAAGGAGCGGCGAGGCGCTCTTTTTTGGTAAAGCCCTCTATAACGTAGCTTTCGCCTGCCTCGGTCGAAAACGAGACGATGTCTCCCTCTCTATCGAATAGAACAGTCCTACCGCTTTCGGTTTTTATAACCGCATTCTCCATACCCGTGTAGCATACTCTTGATATGCCGCCTTGCCTTGAACGTATTTTTATTCTTTCGGCAACGCCCTTATCCCATGATGCCGAGACCTCGAAATTGCCTCTTGCGACAAGACCCGTATAAGAGCCTCTTTGCCAATCGGAAGGAAGCGCCGCCAGGGGAGCTATATATCCCTCGTGGCTCTGAAGGAGCATCTCGAGGACGCCCGAGGTAAGCCCGAGGCTTCCGTCTATCTGGAAGGGCGGATGAAAATTGAGAAGGTTCGGCGCGGTATTGCCCGAAATAAGAGCCTCAAGCGTTGATTTCGCGAGGTCTCCCTTCTTCGTCCTTGCGCCTGCGTTGAGCCTATGGGCAAGTCCCCAGCCCGTCGCCATATTGCCTCTTTCTCTCAGCGAGACCAGGGCGGCATCGAGCCATGCGGGGGTATTTGAATTGATGACGGTCGCAGGGTAAAGTCCGACGAGCTGCGATATATGCCTGTGATGATACTCGTCTCCCATCGAGCAGTAGTAGTCCTCCTCGCGGAATTCCTTTACCTGCCCCGAAAGTCCGACCTTTACGGGGTCGTATTTATCTATTTGTAAAAGTACCGTTTTCAGTACCTTATATTCATCCTTTGAAAGAAGCCTTTCGTCCGAAAGGTCTATGCCAAGCTCTCTTGCCGCAAGAAGGGTATTGTAGTTATTCATATAGGCGAATGCCTGCGCATACGCCGTTCCCGACGTGCGGTACCATATACCCCCGACGTGCATCTCGGGTGAGTCACAGTCGCAGACGAGATAATTGCCCCCTGCATCCTCTTTGACGCATTTCGTTATAAACCGAGCCGCATCGAGAAGCATTCCGAATACTCTTTCCAGCACCGCTCTGTCTCGCGTGAAGCAATACTGCTCCCAGAAGAGCTGAGTTGTGAAGCCAAGGTTTCCTGCGGAGACGTCCTTGGTTATTCTGAACTGATAGCCGTCCGTTCCTATCACCCAGCCATTGCCGCCGTCCTTATCGAGCTGATCGGGAAAACGGTCTGCCACGACCTCATCGGCATACTTCTTCGCCGTCTTCATATACGCCGCATTGTAGTCCGAATAAGCCTCGAAGGTCTCGGCAAGGTTTGCGGCGAAAGCCTGCCAATAGTTCATCTGAACGTTTATATTATGCCAATATCCGCACGCCCAGGCGGGAACGTTATATGAATTCCACGCGCCCTGAAGGTTTGCGGGGAGCGCGCCCTTACGCGAGGATGCGATAAGAAGATATCTTCCGTACTGAGTAAGGAGCGCTTCAAGATAGGCGGATCTTTTACCCGACCTGTATTTTTCTATAAGAACGTCCGTTGGCAATTCGGAGTCCTCGTCCCCACCGAGGTCAAGCGATACTCTTCCGAAAAGCTCGGAGTGATCCTTGATATGCCTTTCCTTAAGTATTGAATATGCCTCGTCTATACTCTTGCCCGAGATCAAAGCCTCGATATCAGCCATATAGCCCGAGACCTTTTTCTCGGTATCGGCAAGGGTGGTAAAGAGGGTCGGCTTTTTATCCTCGGGAGATGAGAAGATCTCCTCGGAAAGCTCGTAATCCGTGCCGAGAGTGACGATGATCACAGCGCTTTTTGCGCCAGATACCCTGATGCTTCCGTTGACACAGGTCTTTTTCTCGCCGTCCTTATCCGTATACGTATAGGGGTATTCCCGAGCTTCGATCACGCCGCCGTCCGTATATACCTTATATATGCCGAGAAAATCTATGCCGTAATAATCAAGCTTGCCCGAAAGGCAGACGGTGCCAACGCCGCCCACAGCCTTCGCTCTGACCTCACCCGTCTTAGATACTCCGTCTCCCCGATAGCCGCCGTACGACTGAATATAAGGGACGGTAGGGCGAAGGGTGAAGTCAAGCTTCCCTTCCTCGCTCGCCAAAAGCCTGATAACGAGAGCCTTATCGGGGTAAGAGGTGAAATATTCTCTCGTATACCCGACGCCGCGATAGGTGTATCCGACTCCCGCGACCGCGTTCTCTATATCGAGATAGCGCTCATAGTCCGAGACCTCGGTGTGACAGAAGTCTATATATGTCTCGGAGAAGCTATTGAGTCCGCCGACAAAATAGGTATTTTCGTCCTTGACGAGGGTAGGCGGATTTTGCAAAGTCTTCTCCGTTATCTGTATTCTTTCGGTATCGCACCTTCCGAATACGGATACTCCGAAATATCCGTTGCCGAGCGGCAAGGACCACCTTTCAAAGCCTATATCGGGCTCGCAGTCCACACGGGTATGCGCAGAGGGGGAATTTTCATTTATTTTAGGCGCAGGCGCCAGGTAGCGTAAGGCGAGAGGTGTCTTTTTCATAAGCTTTTCCTTTGATTAAATTTTATGTCAGCCTTTGCAGAATTCGAGGATCTCGGTGACGTCATCGAGAGAGTGCGGATGATGATCCGCGCCCGGTTTTACAATATACTTTACCGTATGTCCGTTTGCTTTCGCGTACTCTATGAGCCTGCCCGCATTATCCTCGAAGGGGACGGTCACATCCGAATCGCCCGCAACGATGAGAAGGGGTATATTCAGGGCGAAGAACTCCTCGAGCTTATCTATGGGGCTACCATTAAAGGACGCGAACTCCTCTTCGGAGAGACCGTAGGACAGAAGCATTCCCGAAAATTCCGTGGGGTTATTTGCCTTGGTAGGCCATGTCTTAAGGTCGAGAACGGGAGCGTCGAGGTACATTTTATCAACGCACTCGGGGTGCGCAAGCGCAAAATTGAAGGCGTAGAGTCCGCCTCGGCTGAAGCCGAAGAGAATGCACTTATCGTCAAGACTGTACTTTCCCTTCACCTCGTGGTAGAAGCTCTTCATAAGTCCTACCGCCTCGGGACTTCCGTACTTATTGGATATAGAATAGTAGACACGGGTATAGCCTTCGTCAAGGAGATGACGCTCCGCTTTATCAAAGGCGGTAAGGAATTCGGTCTTCCATATCCACTTGCCGTTCGGATTTTCGGGGCGTATGACCGTTGCCGTATATCCGTTGAATTCAAAGGTTTCGGTTTTTATTCCGTTCATTCTGTCGTAATAATCAAATATCTCATCGAATGCGCCGATCTTATAAAGGCGCTCGAAAACTATATTGCCTATAACTGCGTAGCCTACCGCGTTGGGGTGGCAGTTATCCTTGATGAAAAGAGGGGTCACCGAGCCTTCGGCAATGCTGCCCATTATTTTGTCAACGTCAGCCTTGGAGTAGCCCGCGAATTCGTAGGACTCTCTTCGGCTGTTCAGCTCGTCTCCCATATTTATATATCTTTCGCCCCACCTTTCGGAAAGAGCCTTTCTTATTCCGCTGCGGCTCTCGTTCGTGCCCGAGGTGGTGGAGATTATGAGATAATGCTCGGGGCTGCCGACCGCCGCGAGTATCTCTTCCTGCTGGCGGATAAGCTCTGCGGCATCCGAATAACCGCCGTTCTCACCCATAAATATGATAGCAGTTCTTCCGTCGTAAAGATAGGATGCCTTGCTTATTACTCTTGCTCCAGAGGCAAACTCGAGGGTATCCGTCTTTCCGTCGTTTCTTGTGAAGGTATATTCAAGGTATTTGGCGTCGCAGGTATTTTTATTGAGCCCTGCGGGAGCATCCGCCTTAAGAGCCGCCATCGAGATAGTTCCTGTGACGCTTATATCATTGCCGAGCTTATCCTTGCCGACTATCGTCACGGGGTTGACCGTGGGGCTGCCGCCCTGGCGCAGAATTCCCACTCTTCCGCCCGAGGCGTAGTGAGCTAAGGGAATGACCGCGGCAGACGAGCCGATAGTGGCCTCACCGTCAAGATAGAGGTAATAGCTTTCGGTATCTGCTCTTGCGGCAATGGTCGAGGTAGCCTCACCGCCGACTCCGCAGTTGGCGACATCAATACCGCTATACATATAGCTTGCAATAAGATTTTTAAGGACTGCCGTATAGTTCGCGCCCGTAGCCGTACTGCCGAGAGAAGCGAGGTCTATGCCGTATTGATTTGCATAAGTAAGCTCGTTCTGCCCTACGCCCGCCGTGATAGAGTCGCCCCATGCAACGATATTCGGGAGAAATTCATTTATCAGCTCTGCATCCGCGCCCGAAGGTATAGGCTTATAGACAACGCTTATCTTCTTGCTTTCATCGGCGACTCCCGAGACGAAAAGGTCTCTTGCGTAGTATCCCGATACCGCCGCCGATCTTACCGAGTACTCTTCGCCGAGGGCAAGAGTCTTCACCGAAGAGGGAGCGAGCTTTTCGCCCGAGGCGTCAACGTATTCTATCTCGACCGTAACTCTCGTCTGATACCTCTTTGCGCTCTCGGCGTATCTCGAAAGGCGGAGAACGAGCCTTTCAAGAGCAGAATTATTTATGCTCTTCGCCCATTCGCAGTAGCTCTTTATATGGTAGCTGCCAAGCTCGCTCTCTCCCCTCTTGCAGATTATGGGCAAAGAAAGCTCCGCTATGCCGAGAGGGATATTTATATATTTGCCGACCGTATCCTTACCGACTGAAACGGAGAGCTTCTTATCTCCTATATAGAAGGAATAGCTCTCTGCCTCGGCGACGCTCGGGATATAAAACCTTATCGAGGGATTATCGCCAAGCACGAAGGTTGCTCCGATAAGTCCTTCGGGGTCATCCGCAGGCGCGCTCTCAAATGAGGGAAGGTTATAATTATCGTAGTTTTCATAAAGAAGCTCTTCTATCTTCGCCATTGCCTCGGCATCGCTCTTACCGAAATATACGTACGCCGCTCTGACGTATGAGAGAAGATCAAGGAAAAGATCTCTTTCTATATCCTCAGCTTCCATAAGTCCCTCTGCGTATTTGGGAAGTGAGAAGGTAAAGCTGCCCAAAGCGGTCTCGTGCCCTGCAAGGACCGAGGCTTCAAGAGCCACCGCGCGAGCCGCCTCATAGGAAGGAAGGACTATTTCTATAAGGTAGTATTCCTTGCCGTCACCGAGCGCCCACACGGTAAGCGATGAAAGATCGGTATACTCCTTGCCGTCAAGTGTAAATGATACCGTTTTATCCTTCGGAATGTAAACATTCATTATTATTTTATCCGAAACGGTGAAGCTCATTTTGGGAAGATAAGAGCCGAGCCCTGCCGCGTCAAGGGTATAGATATCGTATACCGAGCCGCTCTCCGTACGGCGGAACTCGAGCGAGCCGCCGTTATAAGTACCCTCGGGGTAAGCCGAGCCCGAGGGCAGCTCGAGCGATGCGTATTCGCCGTTTGCTTTTTCAAACGTGAAGCTATCGGAAGCATCCGAAGAGAGGAAGAAGGTCACAGCGTCCATTCCGCTCGCCTTGAAGGCAGAGCCGAGAACGGTGACGTCCGAGGTGACAGCTCCGTTTGAAGTGCTATCCGAGAATACCGTGAACGATGCGCCCGAGGCATAGTCGAAGGTGCAGTCCGAGAAGCTTAAGCCAAGGTTTATCTTCTGCCCCGAGGCAAAGCTACCCCTTGCGCCCACTACCGTTACGGAGGACGCCGTGGTCCTGAAGGTCACGTTCTCAAAGGCTACCGAAACGGTCTTTGTTCCCGAGAAGGTCGAAGAGCCGCCGAACACCTCGAGGACGGGGTTCCCTGAAAGTATCGAGCCGTTTTTGAATACCACAGTCGTTGTGTGATCCTCTGCCGCGCCGATGATATCCGAGGAGCCCGTCTCAAATCCGATTAGTCTCGCTCGCTTGCCCGTGATAGTATTACCGCCGAGGTCGAAGGTCAGCGTGCCGTCTATCATAAACGCGCGGTTAAACGAGCCGTTATCACTTCCTATCGCCTGATAGGTGTGGTCCTTATACATATAAACGACGACCTCGCCGCCCGCGTACTCGCCCGATCCGCGCTTGACCATATCGCGCGCATTATTGAGCGCGCCCTTAAGAAGAGTGCCGAAGGTGCCCTTATAATCGTAGGTCGCAGAATCCTTTTTCCTTGCGAAGACGGCGAAATATTTGTCGCTCGTCATATCCGCGGTGGGGATAGTTCCGTATTTCGTGATTATGGGAGCTACCTCTCCGCTGTATTCAAATAACGTGCTTTCGCCCTTTTCATTCTGGCTGTAAGTGATCGTATCGTTGATCGATCCCTTGAAAAGAGTGACCGTGGTCGAGCCGGGAGCCTTGACCTTGCCCGCCGTCATAGTGACAGAGCATTTAACAAATTCTCCGCCTGCCGAGCAGTCGATAAGAGTGATCGCCGAGCCCTGAGGATCGTAGCTGAAGGTGCAGTCCTTGAATTCTGCCTTAAGCTCCGCCTTCTTGGTCGAGGTGAATTCCCCTCTCGATTTGAGAATGGAGACTCCGCTCGTTGCAACAGCGGCGCGCCCAAAGGTGACGTTTTCAAAGAGAAGCTCGAATTTCTTCGTGCCCGAATATGTAAATCCGCTTGCCGAGAATACCTCTGCTATCGGCTTTGTGAGAGTATAAAGAGAGCCGTTTCTGACCTCAACTCTCGAGATGTTCGAGACACCGCCCGAGCCAACGCTCTTTGCCTCGAAGCCTATGAGTCTGTTGACTCCCGAGGTGAGCGCGTGAGTGCCGAGGTCAACTATCACCGTTCCTTCTATCTGGCTTCCGTTATTAAAGGAGTCGCCCGATGCCTTGGAGTCGCGGGTCATATATACTACCGCAGTTCCGCCTCTCTTAGCCCCCTTGCCTGTGTAAAGAAGCTCCTTTGCGGCGTTTATCGCGGTATTGAACATATCGTAGCTGCCGATGTAGGTATAGGAAGCTTCGCTCGCGCCCTTTGCGAATACCGAGTAGGGATAGCCTGCCTTCTCGCCGGGAATAGTGCCGTATTCCGTTATGATCGCGTCAGACGTATATGCGAGCGCGCGTGCGCTTTCATTTCCGCTCTTTACTGCGGTCACAGCGAAGGTGAGCCTTGCGTTTTCTTTGCCGAGAGGCGC